>JASFFF010000037.1:0-13893 GCA_050124445.1 Desulfosarcina sp. | reverse complement strand
GGGAGAGCCTTTTACGACGCTGGATCAAAAAGAGCGTCGACTCTCCGACCAGATGCTCATGATCTGCGATGGCGAAAAACCGGTGGCCGTCGGCGGTGTCATGGGCGGCTTGAACTCGGAAATTGAAGCCGCCACCACCCGTGTCCTGATTGAAAGCGCCTGTTTTGATCCCATCAGCATTCGCCGGACGTCCAAGTCCCTGGGACTGAGTACCGACGCATCCCACCGGTTCGAACGGGGTGTGGATCCGGACGGTACGCTTTTCGCCCTCGACCGTGCGGCAGCGCTCATGGCCGAATTGGGCCAGGGACGGCTGGTTGACGGAGTGGTCGATGCGGATTTCAGAACGGCAGGTCCGCCGACGCTTTCCCTCAGCGTGACCGATACCAACACCCTGTTGGGCACCAATTTGGAACGCGATCACATGGCCACGCTGTTGGCGCGCATTGACTTTCAAGTTGAGGCCGCTGACGACAATCATCTCTTGGTTCAGGTACCCTCATTTCGGGTGGATGTCACCCGCCCTCAGGACCTTATGGAGGAGGTGGCCAGGCTTTCCGGTTACAACCAGATCCCAACCACCTTTCCCACCCTGCCGGCTCAAGGCGCAAACCCTTTCCCGATGATGAACCGCCGCAATCAGATCAAGGAGATTCTCAGTGGGTTCGGCTTTTTCGAGGCCATCAACTACAGCGTCATCAGTCCCGCCTCCTATGACCGCATCCACTTGAAGGCCGATGATCCGCGCCGTTGTCATGTGGCGCTGCTCAACCCTATTTCCGAGGAGCAGTCGGTGATGCGGACCACCTTGGTTCCCGGTCTATTGGAAACCGCCCAACGCAATATCTCCCGCCAGCAGACCAACTTGCGCCTGTTTGAAATCGGGAACGTCTTTCGCCCGCAACCGGAGGATTTATTGCCCCTGGAACAAGAGATGCTTGTTGGACTATGGACCGGCTTGCGCGAAAAGGCCGCCTGGCATACCCAAGAAATAGCCTGTGATTTCTTTGATATCAAGGGGGTGGTAGAAGGTCTGGCGCTTGCTCTGGGCATCGGTGATTTGACCTTTGCCGCCCTGGACGACGGCCGTTGCGATCTTACCCGCGCCGGTCAGACGGCACACATCCTCCACAATGAAGAGGTGTTGGGTGTCGTCGGAGAAGTGGACACAGCCGTTGCAAAGAGCTACAATCTGAAGCAAGCGGTATTTATTTTAGAAATGGACCTGTCGGTTCTGAGTCGTCTGGCGTCGGATGCGAAACAGATGACTCCGATTCCCCGATTTCCGTCTACCTCCAGGGATATTACCGTGATTGTCGATCAATCGATCGAATCCAGCCGCCTGTTGGATGCGGTGACCCATTTCGGCGAAACACTGGTGGAAGCATTGCATCTGTTCGATGTGTTTGCCGGAGACCCGATTCCTGCTGGGAAAAAGAGCGTTTCTTTGCGTGTCGTTTACCGCTCTGCCGAACGAACGTTGGAAGATGAAGCTGTCAATCAGATTCACCGTGATCTCACCCAGCGCTTGGTTACCGAATTTGGGGCGGCACTGCCGGCCTGACACATCCCTTGCCGCCGGCGGCACTTCAACCGTTACGGGTAATTCCGATGAATGAAGATGTTTACGGTGCGCCCGAGATACCCGACAAGTTTTACTTCAAGATCGGTGAGGTCAGTCATATTGCCGGCGTCGCCCCGCATGTGCTTCGATTCTGGGAAACGGAGTTCAAGCAGATCAAACCCAAGCGCACCGATGCGGGCCAGCGCCTATACCGCAAACAGGATGTGGCGCTGCTCTTACGGATCAAACACCTGCTGTACGACAGAAAATTTACCATTGAGGGGGCCCGGCAGTACTTGAAAAAAAAACCAGACAAGTCGTCTGGCCCAGCTCAGCAGGGTGTTTCAACGGGCATTGCCGAGATTAGAGCGGAGCTGATCCGCATACGGGATCTGATCGACATGTATCGTCGTTGACACGTCCGGGCCAAGCGGGCCGTTTCATGGCGCATTCATATGCATCGGTCCGCCTGGAAACGGTCAATTGATGCAGAAAGATATTGACAGACCACCACTTTTACCTTAATTAATACTATTTGGTAAGCGGGCATAGCTCAGTTGGTAGAGTACAAGCTTCCCAAGCTTGGTGTCGCGAGTTCGAATCTCGTTGCCCGCTCCAATTCAAGTCCGGTTTTGTCTGTTCCGGCGGCGGTCGCTGGGATGTGGGCGGGTTTGCCGCTCGACGTGGTTTTATGGACTGGTAAGTGACGGTATCCATAATTGGTATTTACATGGAAACGGGCTTTTTGCCCGTTTTTGTTTTTTCTATTGGCGGGGCAATGACCCTACGAGGCCAAAAACAAACGGCAGCCGGACGAACGCCGGCAAAGCGCCGCCGCAAGGATCGGCTGTCACCCAATCGACAACAGACGTTCGTCGATCTGGTGACCCGTCTGGCCGACCCGTTGTGCCGGGCCGAGGGCATGGAACTGGTTTACGTGGAATATCAGCGTGAACCCGGCGGTCTGACGCTACGCCTCTATTTGGACAAGCCAGGCGGCATTACCTTGGACGATTGTGTCGACATCAGCCGTCAGTTGGAAGATATGTTGGATGTTCACGCACAGGATATGCCGCCGTATCGGCTCGAGGTGTCATCACCGGGCACCCACCGGCCGGTGGGAAAGCTCGCCGACTTTGAGCGATTTAAGGGCCAACGGGTGAAGATTCGGCTGGTTACCGCAGTAAACGGCCGTAAAAACCTTACCGGCACGCTGGATGGGGTTGACGAACAAAACATCTACCTGAAAGTCGATGACAGGCGTATCGGCTTTGATTTTATGGATATTTCAAAGGCACACCTGATCAATTATAACGGAGAACGCTGATGTTTATAGCAGATATCAAACGTGTGGTGGAACAGGTCAGCCGGGACAAGGGCATCGATGTGGAAATTTTAATCCGTGCCCTGGAAGAGGCGCTGCGCTCCGCTGCCCGAAAAAAATATGGCAGCAAGGTTGATATTGAAGCGCAGTATAGCCCAGATACGGGTGAAATCGAGGTCTTCCAATTTAAAGAAGTGGTGGCAGCGGTCACTGAGCCGGATCTGCAGATCGACCTTGCCGAAGGCCGCAAACTCGATCCCGATTGTGAGATTGGGGACAGTCTTGGTACCAAAATGGACACCTCGACGTTTGGGCGAATCGCTGCGCAATCTGCCAAACAGGTGATCATCCAGAAGATGAAGGATGCCGAGCGGGATGCCGTCTATTCCAGTTACATTGACCGCAAAGGTGAAGTGATCAACGGCATCGTCCAGCGGGTGGACCGAGGCAATATCATCGTTAACCTTGGGGCCACAGAAGCGATTCTTCCCACCCGGGAACAAATTCCCAGGGAAAATTATCGGCGTGGAGACCGAATTCGGGCCCTAATACTGGATGTTCTCTATGATACCCGCGGGCCTCAGGTCGTGCTCTCGCGAACCCATCCCGATCTGTTGATTAACTTGTTCAAGACCGAAGTACCTGAGATCAGCGAAGGTATCGTTGAAATTAAAGGTGCGGCCCGTGAACCTGGCGCCCGGGCAAAATTTGCCGTCTCTTCCCATGATTCGGATATCGATCCGGTGGGTGCTTGCGTGGGCATGAAGGGCAGCCGCGTACAAAACGTGGTGCAGGAACTGCGCGGCGAAAAAATCGATATCATCACCTGGCACGTGGATGCCGCCAAATATGTCTGCAACGCGCTGGCGCCCGCGGAAATATCGAGGGTGATCATCGATGAAGAAAACCAAGCCATGGAGGTTATCGTTCCCGATGAGTTTCTTTCCGTTGCCATCGGTAAACGGGGTCAGAATGTCCGACTGGCCTCAAAGCTGACCGGCTGGCATTTGGACGTCAACTCGGAATCCAAATACGATGAGATGATGCGGCAAGGTTATGAATCCCTGGTCAACATTCCCGGCGTCGGTGCCGGTCTCGCCGATGCATTCTTTGAAAAGGGGATATACTCAGCAGACGAGCTGGCCGAGTCTACCGTTGAAGAATTGATCGAAATCCGTGGGATTGGCCAGGAGAAAGCGCCGGTGCTGATAGAAAATGCGAGGCAGTATGTCATTGAAGCTGCCGAGGCAGCCGAGCAGCAACGTCTGGCGGAGGAGGCCCGTGCAGCCGAGGAGGAGGCCCGTGCAGCCGAGGAAGCGGCCCTTGCCGAAGCAGATAGCGAAACGGTTTCCGATAGCATGCCAGACGATCACTCGGAAAAAGCGCCTGCTCCTGATGATGAACCACAAGAAGACATCCAATAGTGAGTAAGGCTTGCGGATTTAGCAACCGGCTGATAACCGCCTATAAATGATCTTGGGGGGAATGGATGGCAAAAATCAGAGTATATGAGTTTGCCAGAGAACTTAACATGACGAACAGGGAACTCTTGGACAAGATCCGGGACCTTGATATCGATGTCAGCAGCCATATGAGCTCTCTGGACGAAGATGTGGTGGCGAAGGTCAAGGCGATGCTTTTCGGTAACAAGGACGATCAGCTCGAAGAGAAACGCATACGACCGACCGTGATTCGGCGGCGCAAGGTTGTCGCCCGCCCGGAACCCGAGTCTCCCGACGTCGCATCTGCTTCGGCCGAAGCGACACAAGTCTCCATAACTGAAGCCGAAGAAAAAACGCCGGTGGTAGCAAAAGCCAAAGCAAAGCCAGCCAAAAAGCCTGCGGTGAAAAAACGCAAACCCGCTGCTTCAGCCAAGATTATTGCCAAACCCGAGAAAGAGACAGCCGGGGAGCCACCAGAAATGGATGCACCCGAGATCGCAGATGGGGCGACGGAACTGCCTTCTGATACCGAGGCGGCCAAACCGCCGGTGACTGCCACATCGGCAACGACGCCTCCTACAGTCGGCGACCTGCCGCCTGCCGAGGAAGGATCCCTTCCTGCTGAGAAGCACCCTGACACGGCGGGCGCCGAAACGGATGTCGACGCGCATGAATTGAAGGAAAAAGCCCCTGCGGCCAAGACCAAAAAGGCCAAAAAGGAGGCGGCAGCCAAAATAATCAAACTGCCTACCAAGCCGGTATCGCCATCTCGACCGGCTACGCGCACGACGCCTGGGAGTCCACCGTCACGTCTATACCCTCCCAGACCGGAACCTGTTGATGCCCCGGCTTCCGCCAAAGAGAAGAAAAAGAAAGGTTGGCGCAAAAAGGATGCCGATGGGGGCCCTGGGCGGTTTACCAAAAGGAAAGGTGGCTTCAGAAAAAGAGAGATCGTCGAAGGCGCAGCCCTTTACAGTGGAAAGCGCGGCCGGAAAGGTCGCAAGGGCAGCCGGTTGAAAAGCATGCCGGCGGGCCAGAAGACCCAGATTACCACAGCCAAGGCCATCAAGCGGCGGGTAAAGGTCGACGAGACCATCGTCTTATCGGAACTGGCCAAGCGAATGGGTATCAAGGCCAACGAAATGATCGTCAAACTGATGGGAATGGGGGTCATGGCGACGGTGAACCAGACCATCGATTTTGATACAGCGGCGCTGGTAGCCAATGAGTTCGACTATGAGGTGGAGAAAGCCTCTTTCGAGGAGGAGGTAATCCTCAAGAAAACCGAAACAGACGATCCTGCCAAGTTGACAACCAGACCCCCTGTGGTGACCATCATGGGACATGTGGACCACGGCAAGACCTCCCTGCTTGACGTCATCCGTAAAACCCGCGTGACGGAGGGTGAAGCGGGTGGAATCACGCAACACATTGGCGCCTATCATGTCGAGACCGACAAAGGGGTGATTGCCTTCTTGGACACGCCCGGACACGAGGCCTTCTCGGCCATGCGCTCCCGCGGTGCCAAAGTGACCGATATTGTCGTGCTGGTTGTCGCCGCCGACGACGGAGTGATGCCTCAGACCGTAGAAGCCATCAATCACTCCAAGGCTTCCGGTGTACCGATAATTGTGGCCGTCAACAAAATGGACAAGCCCGATGCCGACCCGGATCGGGTTCAGCGAGAGCTCAGCGAGCATGGCCTGATGCCGGAAGCGTGGGGAGGCGACGCGATCTTCGTCATGGTCTCAGCCAAACAGAACACGGGTATCGAAGAACTACTCGAAATGATTCTGCTTCAGGCAGAAATCCTGGAACTCAAGGCCAATCCGGACAAGTTGGCCAGTGGGCATGTGGTCGAGGCCAAGTTGGATTCGGGTCGTGGCCCGGTGGCGACCGTTCTGGTTCAAGACGGCACACTGCGCGCCGGCGACTCCGTGGTCTGTGGTATGCACTACGGAAAAATTCGTGTCCTTCAGGACGACTTGGCTCGCACGGTGGCGTCCGCCGGACCGTCAATGCCGGTAGAGATTGTAGGGTTGTCCGGCGTGCCCATGGCCGGAGATGAACTGGTGGCACTGGCCGATGAAAAGGATGCCCGCCAGGTGAGTCAGCACCGGATTCAAAAACAGCGTTCCAAGGAATTGGCCAAGACCAACCGGTTGAGTCTGGAAGGCTTATTCGAAAAGATGCAAATGGGCGAGGTCAAGGACCTGAACCTGATTATCCGTGCAGATGTGGATGGTTCCATCGAAGCACTGCGGGATTCATTGGTCAAGCTTTCCAATAATGAAGTGAGCATCAACGTGGTCCACGCAGCCACTGGCACCATTACCGAGTCGGACATCTCCCTGGCGGCAGTTTCCAATGCCATTATCATCGGTTTCAATGTCCGGCCCAATGCCAAGGTTCAGGAAATGGCTAACGAAGAAAATGTGGATATGCGATTCCACAATGTGATCTATAATGTCATCAAAGAGGTCAAAGATGCCATCGTGGGCATGATGGAGTCGATTTACGAGGAACGGGTGCTGGGGCGGGCCGAAGTTCGCCAAACCTTCCATGTGCCCAAGGTTGGGACCATCGCAGGTTGCTATGTAACCGATGGCAAAATCCAACGCGGCCAGCTCGTACGCCTGGTCAGGGACGGTATTGTCGCCTACGAAGGCAAAAATAGCAGTTTGCGGCGCTACAAAGATGACGTCAAGGAAGTGCAGTCAGGCTATGAATGCGGCATCGGCATAGAAAACTTCAATGATATTAAGGTCGGAGACGTCATCGAGAGCTATTACGTTGAAGAGATTCGACCGGAAGTGGAGTAGTCGACCGAGATGGTTGCCGGTATTGGATGTATGACCTTCAGGATCCACCATTGTCGTTCCTTGAAAGGAAAACGCAAGGTGGTCAAAGCCATCATTGCCCGCATCCGCAATCATTTCAATGCATCTGTTGCCGAGGTCGCGGATAATGATATTTACCAGCGAACCGTTATCGGGGTCAGTTTGGTGGGCAGTGACCGCCGGTTGATCAATGCCAAACTGGATAAATTGTTTAACTTTGCCGAGGATTTGGGCCTGGCGGAAATGATCGACACCCAGCTAGAGATCATTTCGTTCTAAACGACCCATTTGGGCGACAAGCAGATGAACCGGTCCGGCTGGCGGACCGGTTGTGTGGTAAACGTGGAAACCAGACCATTTAATCGCGCGCAACGAGTAAGCGGACACGTTCAAAAAGTATTGGCCGATTTGCTCTTAAAGGGCATCAAGGATCCGCGATTGGCCCGGGTCACCATCACCGGTGTGGCCATGAGCAGGGATTTGCGGATCGCCAAGATATACTACGCCGCTTACGATGATACCCACGACGAACGAGCAATCTCTGCCGGTTTTAAATGCGCCAACGGGTTTATCAAAAGGGAATTGGCCAGAGAATTGGGTCTTCGGTACATGCCGGAGTTGAAATATTTTTACGATACGTCTTTTGACTATGGCGCTCGCATCAACCGGGTACTTGAATCCATAAGAACCGATGATGAAAGAAACTATCCAACAGCTGAGGAACAGTAGACGCGTACTGCTGGTATCCCACGCCAATCCAGACGGGGACGCAATTGGTGCGCTTCTGGCCATGGGCATTGCCCTTGAGCAGTTGCGGTGTGAGGTGGTTCGCTATAACGAAAGCGCCATCCCTGCCGTTTATCGGTTTTTGCCCTCGGTGGAGAAGATTCATTCAATCTTGACCGATGCTGAGTGCTTCGATACGGCAGTGATCCTGGATTGTGGCGATTTGAGTCGTGTTGGTGCGGCAGCCGATCGCATTGCCGACATTCCGGCGGTGATCAACATTGATCACCATACCACCAACACCCGCTTTGGAAACCACCAGTTGGTGGATGTGGATGCCTGCGCCACCTCCGAAATTGTCTATAAATTGATTCGGGCCATGGAAATAGAGATCAATGCGGCCATGGCCACGGCCATCTACACCGGGATTTTGACCGACACCGGGTCGTTTCGGTTCTCCAATACCAACCGTGAAGCCTTTTCTATCTGCGAGGCCATGGTGGCTTTGGGTGTCAATCCGTCCACAGTTGCCCAGCATGTTTACGGCACCTATTCGTTGGGGCGGATCAAACTGCTCAACCTGGCGTTGGATTCCATCGAGATATCCGACAACGGGCTTCTTTCCATCATGACCGTTACGCAAGAGATGTTAGCCGATACCGGCACACAACCGGAAGATGCCGACGGTCTGATCAACTATGCCCGACGAATTCAGGATGTAAGGGTTGCCGCCTTGATTCACGAACTGGAGAACAGCAACGGGGCAACGGGTGGCCGAACCCGGTTCCATGTCAGTTTGCGTTCAGACGGCAGTGTGGACGTTTCCCGCATTGCATCGGGTTTCGGAGGCGGAGGGCATGCCGGGGCCGCCGGTTTTTCGGTGGAATCCAGCCTGGTGGAACTGAAACAGATAATCTACAGCCTGTCCGACGATTTGTGCCAGACATGCCATCCGAATTGAATGGGATTGTCGTTGTCGACAAGCCCGGTAATATTACATCGGCCAGGGTCGTCTCCCGAATCAAGGGGTTGTTCGGGGCCAGGAAAGTCGGGCATACGGGGACCTTGGATCCCTTCGCCACCGGGGTACTCATTTGTTGCATCAACCGGGCCACGCGGCTGGCGCGGTTTTTTCTCAAAGGAGATAAAACATACCAGGCCGTGCTGCGACTGGGCGTACAGACGGATACACAGGATGCTACGGGAACCGTCATTGCCAACGATCCGGTTAAGCGGATATCCGGTGCAATGCTTGCCCAGGTTGCCTCGCAATTTACGGGTTCGATCTCCCAGGTGCCGCCGGTCTATTCGGCATTGAAACACGAAGGCACCCCACTCTACAAGTTGGCGCGCTGCGGAAAGGCTGTGCAGAAGCCGGCCCGCTGGGTGAGGATCGATCGTCTGGAAATCATGCATGTTGATCTGCCCGATGTTCACCTGTCGGTAACCTGCTCCGCCGGCACTTATGTCCGCACCCTGTGTGCCGACATGGGACGTGCGTTGGGTTGCGGTGGACACCTGAAGACCCTGCGCAGGATCGAAAGCTGCGGCTTTTCAATCGACAGCGCGATTCGCATGACCGATCTCGATCAACTCAAGCGTAAGGGGCGCTTAAAAGATGCGGTTATCGACATGAACGAGGCGCTGTATTTTATGCCTGGACTGGTTGCCGATGAAGCGCTTGCGCGCAAAATTCGAAACGGTATGAAGCTGTCGTCCGCGGATTTAAAAATTCGTGAGCAGACGCTGGATCAGGGCGTATTCAAGGTTGTCGACCGCAGCGGAGATTTGATCGCCGTGATGGGTGAATCGCCGGAAGGGAACAATTACATTTATTGTTGTGTTTTTTCTGCGTAAAGGTGATAACGGTAAAATTGTTGATCGACCAGACCCAATTCGGATGCCGCGGCAGTCGTGCAGCCGATCAGCAGGAATCACAAGTTAAAAAAGATAGCCAGTAACCAATCAAGGAGGACGAAACATTGGCCTATACAGCAGAAACTAAAAAAGGATTGATTGAAAAATACAAAAAGCATGAATCCGATACCGGTTCTCCGGAAGTACAGATTGGTCTTCTCACCCATCGTATTTCCTATCTAACCGAACATCTTAAGGTGCATAAGAAAGATCACCATTCCCGCCGGGGGTTGCTGATGCTGGTGGGAAAGCGTCGCCGACTGCTCAATTATGTCAAGCGCAATGATGTTCAGCGCTACCGTTCCATCATCGAAACCCTTGGATTGCGGCGCTAACGGTGGGTCGAGTCGGGCAGCCGATTGCTGCCAATTACTCAGTGCCAGTTTTCGGATGCAGTTTTCGACAGCGTACGTGCCGATCAGGTAAGCTGTGTTGCTTGGTCTTAAGGCACGCTTATAGACCGTCGTCACGGCAATTAATAGGCAGCGGATGTGGGAAATCGTGGCTGGCGCCATCAAATCAGGAGAAGAACTTCTAATGGATTATACATTTAAGGCGGATGTGGGGGGCAATGCTCTTTGTATCCAGGCGGGTAAAGTCGCCAAGCAGGCATCCGGGTCTGTCGTCGTCCAATACGGTGACACGATGGTTTTGGTGACGGTGGTTTCCGCCAACGACGAAAGAGACACAAATTTTCTGCCACTTTCTGTGGAGTATCAGGAGAAAGTGTATGCTGCCGGTCGCATTCCGGGCAATTACTTTCGAAGGGAGATCGGTCGTCCCAGTGAGAAAGAAACACTCACCGCCCGCCTGATTGACCGGCCGATCCGGCCCCTGTTTCCCAAAGCGTACCGCTACGAGACCCAGGTTATCGCCACGGTATTGTCCATGGATCAGGAAAACGATCCGGACATGTTGGCCATGGTTGGTGCATCGGCGGCTCTGGAAATATCAGATATCCCCTTCGCCGGACCGATTGCCTGCGTCCGCGTCGGGCGTATCGATGGTCAATTCGCGGCCAACCCTACCCTCTCACAGACGGAAGCGAGCGACATCAACATTATCGTTGCCGGTTCCCGGACCGGTGTGGTCATGGTCGAGGGTGGCGGTAATATGGTCAGCGAGAAGGATATGCTGGCGGCCATCTTCTTTGGTCACCAGGCGCTTCAGCCGTTGATTGACATCCAGGCGGAATTGAAAGCGGTCCTGGGACGACCCAAGCGACCGTTCAGCCCACCGGAAAAAGATCCCGCCTTGGTGGAAATGGTTGCCCAGAAGGCGGGTGCGCCCTTGCGCGAAGCCCTGACCATTGCCGATAAAATGAAGCGCTACGAGGCAGTGCGGCATGTCAAAACCCAGTTGATGGAATCGCTGGACCAAGATATGGACGACCAGCGTGGTGACGTCGGAGGCATCTTTGGTGATCTGCAAAAGCAGATCTGCCGGGATATGATACTCAAAGATGGCCGCCGCATAGACAACCGCCGGTTCGATGAAATTCGTCCCATCACCTGTGAGGTAGGCATCCTACCGCGCCCCCACGGGAGCGCCTTGTTCACCCGCGGTGAAACCCAGGTGCTTGGCGTGCTGACCTTGGGTTCAGGTGGTGATGAACAGCGCGTCGAAACCCTCAGTGGCGAGGAAAACCGCCCCTTTATGCTGCACTATAACTTTCCGCCGTACTCGGTGGGGGAGGTTAAGCGCGTGGGTTCTCCCAGCCGTCGAGATATCGGTCATGGCGGCCTCTCCACCCGCGCCCTCGAAAAGGTGCTGCCTGACAAAGAGGATTTCGATTACACGATTCGCATCGTTTCCGAAGTACTGGAATCCAACGGCTCGTCGTCCATGGGAACGGTTTGCTCGGGTTGCCTGGCCATGATGGACGGCGGCGTCCCCATTAAGGCTCCCGTGTCAGGGATCGCCATGGGATTGGTAAAAGATGGCGATCAGGTGGTTGTCCTGTCTGACATTCTTGGTGATGAGGACCATACCGGAGACATGGATTTCAAGGTGACCGGTACCGCCGACGGCATCACTGCCTTGCAGATGGACATCAAAATCCATGAGCTTTCCCGTGAGATCATGGAGAAAGCCCTGGAACAGGCCAAGGTGGGACGACTCCACATTCTGGACAAGATGCTTCAGGCGCTGGCAGCCCCCCGTGAGACGATTTCTCCTTTTGCACCCAAGATTGTGTCCATCAAAATCAATCCCGACAAAATTCGTGATATTATCGGGCCAGGCGGCAAAGTGATTCGTGCCATTCAAAGTGAGACCAATACCAAAATTGAGATCGACGACAGCGGTCTGGTCAAAATTGCCGCCACCTCTGCCGAGGAGGGGGATGCCGCCCGATTGCAGATCGAGTCGTTGACCATGGAGCCCGAAGTGGGTGCAACCTACGAAGGCAAGGTCGTCAAGACGACCGACTTCGGCGCCTTCGTGCAAATCGTCCCCGGAACCGACGGCCTTGTGCATATCAGCCAGTTGGCCAATCGCCGCGTGGGCAAGGTCACAGACGTGGTAAAGGAAGGCGACATGCTGAAGGTCAAAGTCCTGGAGATTTCAAAGGACGGTAAAATTCGGCTCAGTCACAAGGCAGTCATGGCAGATGAACGACGATCCGGCGGTCAATAAAACGACCCTGGATAATGGGGTCCGTATCGTTTCCATGACCATGCCCCACGTGCGTTCAGTCTCCATGGGTGTTTGGGTTCACGTGGGTGCCCGCGATGAAACCGATTCCGAAAGCGGACTTTCTCACTTCATCGAACACATGATTTTTAAGGGAACGGTAAGGCGCAGTGCATTTCAGATTGCCAAAGAGTTTGACGCCATCGGCGGTCAGACCAACGCCTTCACCTCCATGGAGCACACCTGCTACCATGCCCGCGTGCTGGATACCCATTTGGACACCATGGTGGACATCCTTTGCGACATCTTTCTCAATTCTGTTTTCGATGACAGGGAGGTGGCCCGGGAGCGGCCGGTGATCTTTCAGGAGATCGGCATGGTGGAGGACAGTCCCGAAGAGTGGGTTCACACCACGATGGGGTCCACCTTCTGGGGCAAACACCCCTTGGGACGATCCATTCTGGGCACCCGCGAAAACATACGCGACTTTGACAGCCGGACCATCAAAGGTTTCTTCAAGCGTCTCTACCAGCCGGATCGCATTTTGATAGCAGCCGCCGGTAATGTGGCCCACGATCGTTTGGTGCAGATGGTGGGGCCGGTGTTTGCCACCATCGCATCGGGTGACGGTTTTGCGCCTCGCAGCACCCCATCCCATCGTTGTGATCTGACCCGCAAACATCGCGATCTGGAACAGGCCCATATCTGTCTGGGGATGCAAGGTCTGCCGGTGACTGACCCCCATCGGTTTGCGGCTTCCCTGCTCAACACCATCCTGGGCGGAAACATGAGTTCGCGGCTCTTTCAGATCATTCGGGAAAAGCGGGGGTTGGCCTATTCCATCTACTCCTTTTTAACCTCCTTTGCAGATACGGGCATGCTCGGCATTTACACGGCCGTGGCTCCCAAAGATGTGCACACCTGCATCAATCTGATCATGGAGCAGATTCGGCAGTTGAAAGAAACACCCGTGCCCTTGGATTCCCTCAACGATGCCAAGGAGTTTATCAAGGGCAATCTACTCATGGCTGAGGAAAGCCCGGACAACCAGATGGTGCGGCTGGCTCAAAACGAGTTTTACTTCGGTAGCTATATACCCATGCAGACAGTGATCGAAAATATCGATGCAGTCGCCGTGGACGATCTGCTCACCTTGGCTCAAAATCAGTGGCCCATCGGCAGTGCTGCCTTGACGATGCTGGGGCCGGGGGTTGAGCAAGGCGACCTGTCAGGCGTGTTGGACCTGTAGCGCGTCGGGTTGCCGTTGCGTAGGCGTTCACTGGACACCGCATCTGCTTTGTTACCGGACACTTGAAGTATGACCCATACACAGATACGATCCTCACCATCAGCAGCGGCCACCGCTTATGCACACTTCACCGTCCATTGATTTCCTGAGGCTGGATCCTGAAAAAGACCGGGATGTTCCTTTGCCCTGCTATATGA
>JASFFF010000036.1:0-13901 GCA_050124445.1 Desulfosarcina sp. | reverse complement strand
GCCCAACAACCGGAATCAACGCCGGGCCGCCCAGGCCCAACTGGCGGCGGCAGCCGAAGCAACCGGATTGGTCTTTTTGGGCTGGCGCAAGGTCCCGGTGCATCCAGAGGCGGCAGGCGACCTGGCCCGGCGGGCTATGCCCGATATTCGCATGATGTTTGTGGGCAAGGCAGATCCACTGGAGGACGCAACCCGCTTCGAGCGCCGGTTGTATATGATGCGAAAGGTTGCCGAAAACCGAGTGCGGCGTTTGAATCATGCACCAGGCAGCCTGTTTCATATTGCCAGCCTATCTTCGCGAACCCTGGTCTACAAAGGCATGCTGCTGGCGGACCAGATGACTGGCTTTTACCCGGATCTGTTGGATCCGGATTTGACCAGCGCGCTAGCCTTGGTCCACCAGCGTTACAGCACCAACACCTTTCCCTCTTGGGATCTGGCCCAACCGTTTCGCTATCTGTGCCACAACGGGGAGATCAATACGCTCAAGGGCAACATCAACTGGATGCGCGCCCGAGAGCCATTCTTTCGGTCGGCAGACTTCGCCGATGACATGGCGGACATCGTCCCGGTCATCACCCCTGGCGGCAGTGATTCGGCCTCACTGGACAACGCCTTGGAATTGCTGCTGCACTCCGGCCGACCGCTGGCCCACTGTATGATGATGCTGATTCCCGAGGCCTGGCAGCATCACGATACCATGAGCCGCACCAAAAAAGATTTTTATGCCTACCATGCCTGCCTCATGGAACCATGGGACGGCCCTGCGGCGATCCCGTTCACCGACGGAATTCACGTGGGTGCGGTTTTGGATAGAAACGGCCTGCGGCCTAGCCGCTACACGGTCACCACGGATGGCCGCGTGGTCATGGCTTCGGAAACCGGCGTGTTGCCGATTGATCCGGCCGACATTGCCGTCAAAGGAAGGTTGGAGCCAGGCCGCATGTTTTTAGTGGACCTCGAACAGGGCCGCATCGTACATGATGATGAAATCAAGGAAACCATGGCCGCCAGGCAGCCCTACGGCCGCTGGATTCGGGAAAACCTGCTGCACCTGAAAGATCTGCCGCCTGCCGATCCGCCCGCGACATTGACCCATGACGCGCTGATGCTGGAACAACAGCGCTTCGGCTACACGGCCGAAGACCTCAAGTTGATCTTGGGCCCCATGGCTGGCAAAGGGGTTGAACCCACCGGATCCATGGGCGATGACATTCCCCTGGCCATTCTTTCTAAACGGCCCCGTCTGATCTACGATTATTTCCGCCAGCTTTTCGCCCAGGTGACCAACCCGCCCCTGGACGCCATCCGGGAGCGCTTGGTCACGGCCCTGTCGACCACCATCGGACGAGAGCGCAACCTCTTTACCGAAACCCCCCTGCATTGCCGCCAGCTGCAGATCGAACAACCCATCTTGACACCCGATGAACTGGAAGCCATCCGGGCGTCCAAACATATCGACCTGCAAAGTGCCGAACTATCCATGTGTTGGCCCCTGGCCGATGGCGGCGCGGGCCTGACCCGTGCCCTGGAGGCCCTGTGCCGCTATGCCGCCCTGCAGGTGGAAACCGGCGCCCGCCTGTTGATTCTGTCCGACAAAGACATTCCCGACGGACATGCCCCCATGCCTGCCCTGCTGGCTACCGCCGCCGTGCATCATCATCTGATCGCCGCCGGCATCCGTGCCGGGTGCGGCCTGATTGTCGAAACCGGTGAAGCCCGGGAGATTCATCATGTCTGCTGCCTGCTGGGCTATGGTGCCGGTGCGGTGGCGCCCTGGCTGGCCATGGCCACCATCGATCAAATGGCGGCACAGGGACATTTGAGAGATGCGGATCCGCAGACAGCTCGAGCCAATTTCATGGCTGCCTTGGACAAAGGCATCCTCAAGGTCCTGTCCAAAATGGGCATCTCCACCCTGCAAAGCTATCGGGGCGCCCAGATATTCGAGTGTGTGGGGCTTGATCGAACAGTGGTTGACCGCTGGTTTGTGGGCACGGTTTCCCGCATTGGCGGCGCGGATATGGACCTGATCGCCCGGGAAATTGAAATCCGCTGCCAAGCCGTGGGCCCGCCGGGTGTGCCGCCAGCCGACACCATGCTGGCCCAGGGTGGCCGCTACAAATGGCGCCGAAACGGTGAGACCCACCAATACAACCCGCAAACCATTCCTTTGCTTCAGCAGGCAGTTCGTGATGCCGATGCGTCGGCCTGGCAGCGTTACTGCCAAGCCGTCGAACAACTCAACCGGGAGGAGGGGCTGATCCGTGGGCGGTTTGCGTTCAATCCGGCAACCCAACCGGTTGCGCTGCAAGACGTAGAGCCCTGGACCGCAATCGTCAAGCGATTTAAAACGGGGGCCATGTCCTATGGATCGATCAGCAAGGAGGCCCATGAAACCCAGGCCATCGCCATGAACCGCATCGGCGGAAAGAGCAACAGTGGCGAAGGCGGAGAGGATGCAGACCGTTTCAACCCCGATCCCAACGGCGACTGGCGCAACAGCGCCATCAAACAGATTGCCTCAGGCCGTTTCGGGGTCACCATCGGCTACCTGAGCGCCGCCGTAGAGCTGCAGATAAAAATGGCCCAAGGAGCCAAGCCCGGCGAAGGTGGGCAGCTGCCCGGGGAGAAGGTGTATCCCTGGATCGCACGCACCCGACACAGCACCCCCTGGGTAGGGCTCATCTCACCACCACCCCACCACGACATTTACTCCATCGAGGACCTGGCCCAGCTGATCTTTGATCTCAAATGCGCCAACCCGCACGCCCGTATCAACGTCAAACTGGTCTCCGAGGTGGGCGTTGGAACCGTCGCCGCCGGCGTGGCCAAAGCCGGCGCCGACGTCATCCTGATCAGTGGCGAAGCAGGCGGCACCGGTGCCTCGCCCCTGACCTCCATCCGCTACGGCGGTCTGCCTTGGGAACTGGGACTGAGCGAAACCCAGCAGACCCTGGTACAAAACGGCCTGCGCGATCGGGTGGTCTTGGAGTGTGACGGCCAGCTGAAAACCGCCCATGACGTGGCTGTGGCCTGCCTGCTGGGAGCCCAGGAATTCGGCTTTGGCACCATCTCACTGGTGGCTTTGGGCTGCATCATGATGCGTGTATGCCACCTGAACACGTGTCCGGTAGGCATCGCCACGCAAGATCCGGCGCTCAGGAAGAAATTTACCGGTCAGCCCGAACACCTGATTCGTTTAATGCGCTTCATCGCCGAAGATCTTCGCAAAATCATGGCCCGGCTGGGATTTCGTACCGTTGAAGAGATGGCCGGCCGGGTCGATCGGTTGAACATCAGCGGCGCGCTGGATCACTGGAAAACCCGTGGATTGAATTTAAGCCCCATTTTGCACCGGCAAGCGGTTCCATCACACATCCAACAATTGTGTATTCCCAAAGGCCTGTTCGACACGCAGGAAGAGCCACCGGACGCGCAGTTGATCGAGCAGGCCATGCCGGCACTGGAAACGGGACAGCCGGTTCGTATCGACCTGACGATCGCCAATGTTCAGCGCACCATCGGTACCCGTCTGAGTCACGAAATCGCCAGACGATGGGGCAATGGGGGGCTGCCGGCTGAGACCATCGTGATCCATGCTACGGGAAGCGCCGGCCAGAGCTTTTTCGCCTTCGGCGCCGCCGGGGTCACCGTACAGGTGGAGGGTGACGCCAACGATTATTTTGGCAAAGGGCTCAGCGGTGCCCGGCTATCCATCCGGCCGCCGCGAACGGCGGCCTTTGTCGCCGAGGAGAATATCATTGTCGGCAATGTCGCCCTTTACGGGGCGACGGCAGGTCACGCCTACATCCGGGGCCGCGCCGGAGAGCGATTTTGCGTGCGTAACAGCGGTGCTATTGCTGTCGTGGAAGGCGTGGGAGACCACGGCTGTGAATACATGACCGGCGGCCGTGTGGTGGTCTTGGGTCCCACGGGGCGCAATTTCGCCGCCGGCATGAGTGGCGGTGTTGCCTATGTGATGGATGACGGGAGCGGCTGGTTCCGCACATATGGCTGTAACCGCGAATCGGTGGACCTGGATCCGCTGACCGGGGAGGATACTGCCACGCTCGTGGAGCTGATGAAAAGCCACTTCGATGCCACGGGCAGCCCGATTGCTGAACGTCTATTGGCCTTTCCGCAGGCCCTTCCCGGACACTTCGTCAAGGTGATGCCCACGGAATACAAACAGGCCCTGGCCCGGCTTGAACAAGAGACAAAACCGATGGAGGCGTAGTCAGATGGGCAAACCCACCGGATTTATGGAGCACGATCGTCAACTGCCCGACAAACGGCCGGTCGAGGAGCGAATCGGTGATTTCAAGGAAATCTACCGCCCCTTCCCCGAGCAGATGCTGCGTGACCAGGCCTCCCGTTGCATGGACTGCGGGGTGCCCACCTGCCACGCCGGATGCCCCCTGGGAAACCGCATTCCCGACTGGAACGACGATGTTTACCACGGCCGCTGGGAGGCGGCGTTCAGACAGCTTATGGCCACCAACAACTTCCCCGAATTCACCGGGCGCCTTTGCCCGGCCCCTTGCGAAGAGGCCTGTGTGCTGGCCATCAACGCACCAGCAGTAACCATCGAAGAGATCGAAAAAACGATCATCGAACGCGCTTTCGAGGCGGGATGGGTGCAGCCGCGGCCACCGGCGCAGCGGTCAGGGAAAAAGGTGGCTGTGATCGGCTCCGGCCCGGCCGGTTTGGCCTGCGCCGACCAGCTCAACCGAGTCGGCCACACGGTGGTCGTATTCGAACGGGACGCCCGTCCCGGCGGGCTTCTTCGCTACGGCATTCCCGATTTCAAATTGGAGAAAGCGGTGCTGGAACGGCGCCTGGACCTGATGGACAAAGAGGGCATCGTTTTCATTACCGGCACTCACGTCGGCAGTGACGGCAACAGCGGTTCGCTTTGCTCGGATTTCGACGCACTGATCCTTTGCTGCGGTGCGACGCGACCTCGAGATCTAGCTATTCCCGGTCGTAACCTGGATGGGATTCATCATGCCATGGACTTTCTCATCGGACAGAATCGACGCGTGGCCGGAGAAACGTCCACCCTTGATATCAGTGCCAATGGACGACACGTCATCGTTATCGGCGGGGGTGATACGGGTAGCGACTGCATCGGTACCTGTCACCGTCAGGGTGCCAACTCGGTGGTCAACTTCGAACTGATGCCCCAGCCCTCTGACGCGCGCCCGACGGACCAGCCGTGGCCGTATTGGCCCCTGCGGTTGCGCAGCAGCAGTTCCCATGAGGAGGGCGGCCACCGCCACTGGCGTGTTCTCACCAAGCGTTTCATCGGCGACAAGGGCCGCGTGCGATCACTGGAAACCGTGACAGTGCAGTGGATCGAAGACACCGGTCGTCCGCTGCGCTTCCAGGAAGTACCGGGGTCGCAACAAATCTGGTCGGCGGACCTGGTTTTGCTGGCATTGGGTTTCACAGGGCCGGAACCGAACACCATCGTTTCCCAATTGGGCCTGACCCTGGATGATCGCGGCAACATCCCCACAGGCAGCGACTACATGACGTCACGACGGGGTGTTTTCGCCGCCGGCGACGCCCGCCGCGGCCAGTCGCTCATCGTCTGGGCCATTTCCGAAGGCCGCGAGGCGGCGCGTGCGGTGGATCAATTTCTCATGGGCCATACGTCCCTGCCTGAAAAGGGGTGCTGCGACCTGCCGCCGATGTAAGTCACTCCGGGCAGGCTCCAATCGGAATAATGCCCGCCGGCCCGAAGCCAAAACACGACGCCCCCTCACTTTAATCCTGATTGGTATCGGATTGACGTTGTAAGCGCTGCCCTCTGGGTTCCCAGCCAATAGTATGCTACTATGCCAACACACCATCAGCCACGGGAGGACCACCACACATGGATTACTTTGACTACCGCGACAAGGCACTATTTGCGGAATCGGTTCCGGTCAGCGATCTGGTGGATCAGTTCGGTACCCCTTTGTATATCTATTCGGCCAAAACCTTGAGACGGCACTACGATGCTTTCGATACTGCCCTGGCGTCCCTGGACCACCTGACCTGCTTTTCAGTCAAAGCCAATGGCAACATCCATCTATTGCGTCTTCTCGGTAACTTGGGTGCCGGGGTGGATATTGTCTCCGGAGGAGAGCTGCACCGGGCCTTGGCGGCCGGCATCGATCCGGGCAAAATCGTTTTCTCTGGAGTCGGCAAGCAGGATCACGAAATCCGTGAGGCCCTGAAGGCGGACATTCTCATGTTCAATGTGGAATCAGCCCAGGAGCTGAAGCATCTCGGCGGTGTCGCCGCCCAACTGGGCAAAACGGCCCGAATCAGTATTCGCATCAATCCCGACGTGGACCCCAAAACCCACCCCTACATCTCCACCGGACTCAAACAAAACAAGTTCGGGCTGGACATTCTCGAGGCCACCGGGGCCTATCTCTTGGCCAAAGAAACCCCATCGGTGCAGCCGATCGGTATCGATTGCCATATCGGCTCCCAGCTCACCCAAATCGGACCCTTTGTTGAAGCCCTGGAAAAGCTGCTGGCGTTTGCCGATCGCTTGCAGGCATCGGGCATCGACATCCGCTACCTGGATCTGGGCGGTGGGTTGGGTATCACCTACAACCAGGAGGTCCCGCCGCTGCCCGCGGATCTGGGCCGGGCCATTACTAGCGCATTAGAGGGAAGAGAACTCACCATCATTCTTGAGCCGGGCCGGGCGATTGCCGGCAATGCCGGCATTCTGGCCACGCGTGTGCTCTACACAAAAAAGACCGGCACCAAGAATTTTGTCATTGTAGATGCGGCCATGAATGACCTGTTGCGCCCATCGCTTTACGAGGCCTACCATCACATCGGCGAGGTGAATTCCAAGGGTCGTGAGGAAATAGAGGTGGACGTGGTGGGTCCGATCTGCGAAAGCTCAGACTTTCTGGCGCAAGACCGCCTCCTCCCTGAGGTGAGGGCCGGAGAAATACTGGCCGTTTTCTCAGCCGGTGCATACGGCTTCAGCATGTCTTCGCAATACAATTCACGGCCCCGTGCCGCCGAGGTGCTCGTTGACGGCAGCCAGGTGACGCTGGCGCGCAAACGTGAAACCTATGCAGATCTCATCGCATTGGAACGGTAAGCCGAATGCGGGATGTTTGTGCATACCTTGAATCATGTGTCAGGACACCAACGACACAGCAATGCGGATTATCGGCGTCAAGACAATCCAGTCGGAGGCACCATCGATGAAGGACATCCATGAAATTAAAGCCCGCCTGACCACCCTGTTTGCCGAGCAGTATTTCGCCGTATTGGCCACTGGAACCAACGACCACATCCACACCACCCTGGTGGCATTTGCGGCCACAAACAATCTGAAAACCATTTTTGTTTGCACCCCCCGAGCCACCCGTAAATACACCAACCTCAAGCGAAACCCGTCGGTCTCCCTGCTGGTGCACAACAGCGCGAACATGGCCACCGACATCCGCCAAGCCATGGCGGTGACGGTCTCGGGAAGGGCTGCCGAGGTCCCTGACCATGGACTGGCCGAGGCCCAGGCGGTGTATTTGGGCAAACAGCCCCACATGGCCGGCTTTGTCAAATCCCCCAACACGGCCATCATCGAGGTGGCTGTCAAGCGCTACGATGTCGTGGCCCATTTTCAGGATGTCACCATTCTGGAAATCCAGAAGGAACGAATCGTCCAAACATGAACGCCATCCTACCTTTCAAGCACATTCAATCGCGTCACCAATATTTGGTGGGCGGCAAGGCCTTGGCGCTGGCAAGCTTAATGCGCAGCGGGATTGCGATTCCCGACGGTCTGTGCATCACCACCGCCGCCTACCGGGATTACATCCGCGGCACCGGCCTGGACACCCGCATCGCATTGGAAATGGGGCGGCTGCCGCTGGCCAAGATGCGCTGGGAAGAGGTTTGGGATATGGCCCTGCGCATCCGCAACCTGTTTTTGACGACAGAGATCCCGGAGCCGCTCAAAGCGAAACTGATTCCGCTGCTCGAGGAGCGCTTTGGTCACAGCGCCGTGGCGGTACGCTCTTCTTCTCCCCAGGAGGATCGATCCAACACCTCATTTGCCGGGCTGCACGAAAGCTATATCAACATTCGCGGAATCGCGTCCATCCTCGAGCACACCCGCCTGGTATGGGCCTCCTTGTGGTCGGACGGTGCCCTGCTCTACCGCAAGGAACTGGGTATGGATATGAAAGAGAGCCGCATGGCGGTGATCGTTCAGGAGCTGGTATCCGGTGAATGCTCTGGCGTGGCCTTTTCCATGAGTCCCCATGGCGGCGACCAGGCGGTTGTCGAATCGGTCTACGGCCTGAATCAGGGACTGGTTGACGGCATCATCGATCCAGATCGCTGGACAATTGATCGGCAAACCGGCACCATCTTGAACCATACACCCGCCGTTCGTGAATATGCACTGCAGCCAACCGTCGAAGGTGTTGGGCAACGTCCGCTGGCGGATCATGAAAAACGGGAGCCGCCCCTTAATACCGATCAACTGGGGCAGGTCTTCCGATTGGCAATGGATTTGGAGGCACGGGAGAAGCACCCCCAAGATGTGGAGTGGACCTGTCGGCAGAATGCGCTTATTTTGCTTCAAACCCGGCCGGTGACCACGACAACGGGCGGTTCGGACGAAACGGCGCCCTGGTCGGCGGACGACAAGCGACCTTGGTACCAAAGCCTTAAGCGCAGCTTCGATAACCTGAAGGTGTTGCACCGACGCATCGAAGATGAGCTGTTGCCCCAGATGGCTGCCGAAGCGGACCAGCTGGCCGCATCCGACCTGACGGCGCTTTCGGACAAGGAGCTGGCCGAGACCATCGCAACACGCATTGGCATTCACCAGCACTGGGTGGATGTCTACTGGCGCGAGTTCATCCCGTTTGCCCACGGGGCCAGGCTCTTCGGCCAGGTTTACAACGATGTGGTAAAACCGGACGACCCTTACGCCTTTACTGCGCTGCTCGGTGAAACCCGCATGACGGGTCTGGCGCGCAATCGCGACCTGCAGGGCCTGGCCGACATGATCCGTTCCAATGACCGCTTGCGGAATCAATTGATCGCTGGTTCGACTGGCGATCCGCCACCGGAATTTACCAAACGGCTGGATGACTTTCTCAGTCAATATGGAGATCTTACTTTCAAGGCGGTGCGCTTTTTTAGCGACCGGGAAGGGTTGGTCCGTCTGTTGTTGGAGATGGCCGCTCGAACCGGGCCGACCGTGGCCAACCGCCATCCGGAAATCGCGTCCATGAGCGCCGATTTCATCGCCCGCTTTCCCGAAAAGCGCCGGGACTATGCCAGGCAGCTTTTGGAAATCGGTCGCGCCAGTTATCAACTGCGGGACAACGACAATATTGTGCTGGCCCGTATCGAGGCTCAGCTGATCAAAGCGGTTGACGAGGCCAAACGGCGCATCGGTGACCGGATGCAGCTAAATCTGGACAGCCTTTCTCCCCCGCAAGCCGCCCAACTTCTGCAGAACCCAGCCGCAGCGGCCCAAATCGAGGTCCAGCAAGCCACGATCGATGAACCGGTCCAACATCAGGCCCGTCCCAACCTGGCCCCGCAAAGCGGGGCGACGACCGATGGCAAATTTGTCATGCGGGCACGCCAGATCATCGGCCAACCCGCCGGCCAGGGGCTGGCCGTGGGCAAGGCGAGGGTCATCTCGGCGGTGGCAGACCTTTTCCATTTCAAATCCGGAGAAGTGCTGGTGTGCGATTCCATCGATCCCAACATGACCTTTGTGGTGCCCCTGGCCGCCGCCATCGTGGAACGGCGCGGCGGCATGCTGGTACACGGTGCCATCATCGCCCGTGAGTACGGCCTGCCCTGCGTCACCGGCGTGGATGATGCCACATCGATGATTCACACGGGCGACCGTGTCACCGTGGATGGTTATCTGGGCATTGTTACCATAGATACCTGAGGGCAACCATTTAAGAGCCGTTTTCGGCATCGCCAAAAAGACCGTCGATAGGTCCTTTAACCGCTACCACGCAGTCACCTGCGTGCATTACAAGCACTGGACCGGCCTACTTCAACCGGATCCGGCCGTTCCACCACCTGGTGGTATCACGCATGGCCAAACCTGGTGTGACCATCTAACCGACCGTTTTGGAGAATCGAATGCATCCTTCAAACAGGTCCCCGGTTGCCGGCTGGGTCAAAAAAGGGACGCCACGAATCATGTTGCGGCATCAAGCCTCGTCCACCATTTCCAGCTCATGCGTAATGTTGATGGCATCGATTACGCTCTGCGCCGCCGGACAAAGGGTAATGTAGTTGTTCAAAGCGTCTTCGGCATCCGCCCGCCTGTCAGCCGGCAGGGTCAGGCGATAGCGGACGTTGATGCGCGTGATCTTGAGCACCCCGTTGACATTCTCGATGTCACCGGTAACCGTCGCCATATAGCGATCCTGAAAGGTACGGATCTTTTTTTTGGCCAGCACCGCGGCCAATGTGCCCATCATTCAGCCGCCCACGGCACCCACCAGGTGATCCAGTGTGGCCGCGTGTTCCTCTTCGGGGTCGACCCCGTAAAATGCTTTTATGCCGCCGTGAACGCCATAATAAACCGGATGCTCGAAGCCCCGGATCTGGGCGATCCGTGTGGGGCCTTTTTCCCGAGTGATCGTGATGTGTGATTGGTGGATGATCTCTCCCATAGCTTTCTCCTTTGTTGACAGGATTTATAATTCAACAACATACGCACGCCCGCAGGGGATGTAAAACGACCATCCGGTATAAAGTCCGGCCAACTGGGACCGGGCAGGCGCCTTTCACTGTAAAGGCCAATGGTGTGCCGGTGTTGGCCATAACCCTCATGGGGCTCGGACAAGGGCTCACCGCCACGCGGCGGGGCCCCACGGAAATTGACAGGCCCCGAAACGGGTGCTATTAGTTTGGCTTGACGCTGTTGAGTGGTTTTCAAACCGGGGCATTGCACCCGCTAACAACCGCAACCATTAACGCACGGACGTGCTTCTGCCTTTCCGGCCGTTGGCTGGAAAGTTTCAATCACCCGCCATGTGGGTGGTCGTTGATACCAATCCGATTCCTGCTCGGCAGTAAGATAGGCGCAATGCCGAAACGCAACCCGACCCGCTTCCATCTGAATTCCGTCGTCTGATTTCATCCGTCCGTTCGAGCAGCGAAATACCATTCAACTGACATGCTTTGCTAAAAGGAGAGCCATCATGATTAAGGCCTATGCAGCAACCGAACCCCAAGGAGAACTGTTACCCTTTGAATACGATCCAGGTGCGTTGATGCCCGATGAAGTGGAACTCGATGTCCAATACTGCGGCATCTGCCACAGCGATCTGAGCGTTATCGACAATGCATGGGGCAATGCCCAGTATCCCGTCGTTCCCGGACACGAGGTGGTGGGCACCATTGCCAGGACCGGAGACCAGGTGACCCATCTGACCGTCGGTCAGACGGTGGGACTGGGCTGGCACGCTGGTTACTGCAACACATGTTCGCATTGCCAGCAGGGTGACCACAACCTGTGCGGGCAATCGCAGGCGACCATCCTCGGTCATCATGGCGGTTTTGCCGAAAAGGTGCGTGCCGCCGCCAACAGTGTGGTTGCCATACCTTCCGGAATAGACCTCGAATCGGCAGGCCCCCTGTTTTGTGGTGGCATTACCGTTTTCAATCCGCTGGTTCAGTTCGACATCCAGGCCACCGACAAGGCGGCAGTCATTGGTATCGGCGGGTTGGGCCACCTGGCGCTGCAGTTCCTCAATGCCTGGGGCTGCGAGGTGACGGCATTCACCTCCAGCGACGTCAAGAAGCGAGAAGCGCTGAAAATGGGTGCGCATCAGACCTTGGACTCCCGCGATGAGAAGGCAATCGCGGCGGCAGCTGGACAATTCGATCTGATTATCTCCACGGTCAACGTCCCGCTCGACTGGAATCTTTATCTGGGAACCCTCAATCCGCGTGGCCGTCTGCATTTTGTGGGTGCGACCCTCGACCCACTGGATATCAACGTTTTTTCACTGATTTTGGCTCAGCGTTCCATATCCGGATCACCTGTCGGCAGTCCATCAACCATGGCCAGCATGCTTGATTTTGCCGCCCGGCACAACATCAGACCGGTCATCGAAACATTCGGCTTTGATGACGTCAATGCGGCGGTGGCACGCCTGCGCAGCGGCCAGGTAAAATACCGCGTTGTGCTGGCTCGCTGAGTCAATTCCAAACCGCCGGATGAAGACGGGGGGGGCGTGTGGGCAAACCGCAAAAAAGCCTCCGGCGAATACCCGGTTCGGGCTATTTTGAGACCCGTCTCGGAGAGTGACCACACGAAGACCCCGGTCATGGAGATTATTTTGTGGGTATTGGTGATAGCTTTCGTCGGACTGTGCGCGGTGAGTGTCTTTCATTTTAAACGTCAGGGTCAAACGATACAAAAACTAAAAGCCTCACTGCTGGCCATCAATCGGCAAACCCATGACCAGGAGACACGCTTCACGGAGAATAAGGCCCGCTGGGAGCAAACCGAGGAGAAACTGCGCAGCTTTCTTCAATTGATGGACACCTTGCTCAACACCATCCCCAACCCGATCTATTTCAAGGATGCTGACGGTGTGTTCCAGGGCTGCAACAAGGTGTTCGCCAAGCAGATTCTTGGACTGACCCGTGACCGCATCATCGGCAAGCGTCCTCAGGAGTTGTCCGACCATATACCTGCCGACCTGGCCGCCACCTATCAGCGAGAAGAAATCAAGATGACCGAAAAAATGGACTTTCACACGTTTGAAGCCCAGGTTCGTTGCGCCGATGGCGTGCGCCGTGATTTTCTTTTCAACCTGGCGCCGGTGTTGGATCGAGACGATCAGTTCGATGGCAGTGTGGCAGTGCTTTCCGACCTGACCGATAAAAACCGTGCTGCGCGCAACCAAATGCAAAAAGAGAAGCTGGAGGGCGTGTTGGAGACCGCCGGCGCGGTATGCCACGAATTCAATCAGCCCCTGCAGGCCCTATCCGGCTACACCGAACTCATGGCCATGAAACTGGCGGCTCATGCTGTCCAACCCGATATCGAAAAGCTCACCATCCAGATCGAGCGCATGCGCGATATAACCGACAAGCTTCAGAGGGTTACCCGTTACGAGACCAAAGCCTACGCGGGTGAAACTAAAATTATCGATATCAACAAAGCGTCCCAATGATTATAAGCGTGGCGGCGGATCTGATTGTGGTGCTCCACTTCGGCTTTATCCTGTTTGTCGTAATGGGCGGGCTGCTCGTGCTCAAATGGCCTAAAGCCGCCTTGGCACACATTCCCTGTGCCTTATGGGGCATCATGATCACACTGGGCGGCTGGATATGCCCACTGACCCCCCTGGAACAGAATTTGCGGCTGTTGGCCGGACAGGCGGGCTACAGTGGTGGATTTGTTGCATACTACATCATGCCGCTGATCTATCCGTCGGGCCTGACACGCGGGATTCAGGTGTTGTTGGGATCGATCCTGCTGGTATTCAACGCGGTCGTCTATTGGCGGGTTGTGGTCACTCGCCGGCGAAGGCGCCGGGATTGACGGGTTCTTTCATGTTGGCCCCTTCTTGAAACGATCTCATGCACTGGGGGAGGTCGCAGTGTTTACCCCTTGGGCAGCAAGTCCGCCTTTTCGAGATAGGCTTTCAATTCGACGAATCCGTCCACCTTAACCGCGACCATTCCAAGTGTGCTGGCCGCATCTACGTTTATCTGGCTGTCATCGAAAAAAAGCACCTTGCCCGGAACCACATCGAGCTGGTCGATAACATGTAAAAAGGCCTGTTTATCCGGCTTGGCCTTATAAATTAGATGAGACGAAAATGCCTGCTCAAAGCGCTCCAAAAGGTTGAATTCATGCTGCA
>JASFFF010000035.1:0-13973 GCA_050124445.1 Desulfosarcina sp. | reverse complement strand
TTCACCCATGCCCATGGAGCGACGGATGGCACCGGCGGCGTAAATGCCGGTGCGCTGGGTTTCGTAGGGGAAGCAGATGAAGTTGGAATCCACATAGCCGTTGAAAAGGCCAATGTCACGGAACCCCGGCCCCTGGCGATAGGCCAGATTGACCACCGGATCGTCCTTGGTCACGGGAACCATGCCGGCCCCCAGCACCACCAGGTCGGCCTTGACCTGCAGCTTTTCGCCCAACAGGGTGTTCTCGGCGTCCACGATCATGCCGCCGCCGTTTTTCGACACGCCCATTACAGAACCCTTGGTCATGAAGATGCCCGGGTCCTGCTGCAGTCCCTTGTAGAACAATTCGGAGAAGCCGGTGGCGCGCATGTGCTGGTAGAAGATGAAGGCCTTGCCGTCTTCATAGTCATCGCGTACATACTTGGCCTGTTTCAAAGACACCATGCTCGTGACGGCGCCGGCGTAAGCAAAATCGTTGTCGGCGTCGTCCTTGCCCGGACTCTGCACGAAAACCACAGATTTGGCGGCCTTGCCGTCGGACGGACGTATGATTTTTCCCTTCTTGGCGATCTGCTCGAACTCGTGGTTGGTAATGACATCTGGCAACTCGCCATATCCCAGGTGGGCGTAATCACCCTCTGACAGATCGTCCGGGCGCCAGCCGGCGGCCAGGATCACAGCGCCGAAGAGCTCGCCGTCCGGGTCCAGCTGGAGGATGTCGTTTTTGCCTTTGTTGTAAGCCAGATAGGCCTCATGCTGCTTTTCGACATCCAGCTCCTTACCGCTTTCGTCGACCTTCATCTCGTCGGGAAGCGGAAAGGGCACGTCGAAGGGAATCTTCTCGCCCGGCTTTTTGAGGGTCACGGTGAACTCACCGGGCTGGCCGGCGATACGGGCCACCTCGGTTTCGGTTCTCACCGTAATGTTGGGCATGGCCTCGACTTCGGTAATCTTGGCTGCCACCACCGGTGGAATCAAGGCGTCATACGGCGCGGCGACCGGTGTCTGCTGCCTCACCTGGGCAGCGTAACCGCCCAGGGCAGGCGTCTTCTCGATAATGGTGACGTCATAGCCGACCTTGGCTGCATCGATGGCCGCCGACATGCCGGTGATGCCGCCGCCTAACACCATGATCTTCTTGGAGAGATTTTCGACCATGTAGGGTTCCGGCAGATCGATTTTTTCCACGCGGATCATGCCCATGCGGATATAGTCTTCAGCCATCATCTGGACGCGGTCGAAGTTGTCCTCGTCTTCCTTTTCTTCTTCGGTTAACGCCGGAAATTCGCTGCGCGGGTGAGACCAGACGACCCCTTCGCGCAGGTTGACCCGATCGACGATGCACCCGTCGAATCGGAAAATATCAAAATTGACCCGACGGGAACAGGCCGCCAGCACCAGGGTGTTGGTGCCGTCGGCAATCTCCTTGTTCAAGAAGTCGACACCCGCTTTGCCACACAGGAAGGGGTGGGTCTTGACGGGCACCCCCTCTTCTTCCGGAATTGCGCACAGGGCCTTGACATCGAGGGACTCCCCGATGCCGCAACCTTCACAGATATATACACCGTACTTTTTATCCATCGGTTACCTCCTACCTTTTCACCAGGGTTTGAATGGCCTTCATGGCCATGCCGGTCGCATTCTGATTGGATGAAACCACATCTAGCGGCTTGTTGGCGCAGCCGGCGGCGAACACCCCGCCCTTTTCGAAGTTGTTGATCAAGAAGCCGTCTTCGCTGACTTCCAGATCGGCGGGCAGTTTGGTGTTGGCGGCGGTGGGCTGCATGCCGGTGGCCAAAACGGCCATATCCACCGTCTGGTGCGTTTTTTCCCCGGTAACCGCATTTTCGGCAACCACGGTAATACGTTTGGTGGCCGGATCTTCGCTGACTTCAGCAACTTTTCCCTTGATCAGAATGACATTCTCGTCCTCTTTGACCATGTTGTAAAACTTTTCGTAGCGGTCGCCTGGCGAGCGGATGTCGATGTAAAAGATGTACACCTTGGTATCCGGATACTGCTCGCGAATATACGTGGCATGCTTCAACGATGCCATACAGCAGATGTAGGAGCAGTAGGGCAGATGATTCTCATCACGGGACCCGGCGCACTGCACGAAGGCCACACTCTCGGGTGCCTTGTCGTCGGAGGGGCGCAGGATTTTGCCCCCGGTGGGTCCCGAGTTGGAAGCCAGGCGCTCCATCATCATGTTGGTCACGATGTTGTCGTATTGGCCGAATCCCAGGTTTTCTATACGATATGCGTCATAGGGCTCCCAGCCGGTGGCCCAAACGATGGCCCCCACGGGCAGGTCCACGGTTTTGGGCTGCATCTCCAGGTCCACCGCATCGTACTTGCAGGCCTGCTTGGCCTTGGTCGCGTCGTCGGTGCCGATAATCTGGGGCGAGATGACAAATTTGGCCGGGAAAGCCATTTCGAAGGGCAGGTAGGCACCTTTGGTCTTGCTCATACCGAAATTGTACTCATCGGGAACCTGCGCCTGGCAGGCCTCGGCACAGTCACCGCAGCAGGTGCAGTTCTCGTTCACATAGCGGGGGTTGATCTTGACGCTCACCGTGTAATTGCCGGGCGCCCCGTTCACCTTTTCCACTTCCGCCAGGGTGAATACTTTGATATTGGGATTGTCCTTGATGCGCCGAAAATTGATCTCCAATCCGCAGGTCGGAGGGCATAGCTTTGGAAAATATTGATTCAGCTGTGCAACTCTTCCGCCCAAATACGGATTCTTTTCGACCAGAAACACTTCATACCCCACCTCAGCGGCCTCAACAGCCGTGGTCAGACCGGCAATGCCGCCGCCGACCACCATAATGCTTCCACTCTCAGGGGCTGCGTTGTCGTTTGTCATGCTATCCCTCCGTGCATCAACGTTTCTAGAAAATCATCAGTATAAAGTAAAAACTGTCGTTGGTTTCGGGTAATACCCTTTTATTGAAACGGGAAACGGGGACTTGGAAACCGGCGTGTGCATGTGGCCGGGTTTCCAACTGCCTGCTTCAGGCTCCAATCAATCGACCGCGACCGGGCCAGATAGACCATCGGCCAAACCGGTCCCAGATGGGTACTACCCGAAAGCAAAACCTTGATTAATTAATAAAAACCTCCAGGTGCCGCAATGGCACCTGGAGGCATGTTGCTATTCGACTAATTCAGCCGTTGGCATTTGATTAGTCCGGGATAATCTGGATGTAGTCTTTCTTGAAGATGTCCCACTCCTTCTTTTCCGGGTCGAACTTGGAGTTGACGAAGCAGAACCAGTTCTCGTCGTCCTGTCCCGGATAGTCCGCCTGATAGTAGAAGCCCGGGTAACGGGTCTCTTTGCGGAACTGGATGTGACGCAGGTGGGATTCCACCGTCCAGATGCGGTGCTCGATCTCCCAGCATCTCATCAGTTCGTGCAGGTCACCGGCGGCCAGCTTCTCACAGTCTTCGCGCATGGTCTGGAGCAGATCCATGACGATTTCCAGGGATTTGCTGGTGGTCAGGTAGTAGGTGGCGGTTCCGGCACCGTACTCGTGGGTGGCCTTCATCAGGCGATACATCATGCCGTTGGGCTTGATGTAGTTGGGGTTGAAGTCCACGTGGGTGCTGAATTCGTAATTGTCCAGGAAGGTGCGGACCGGCTTGTAGACCAGGTCGACCAGCTCTTCATTGGACTGTTTCAGGGTCGGGGTGTAATCGGCGAAGTCCGTGGCGTAACGCACCATCTGCTTGGCGGCGATGCGCCCCTCGGCATGGGAGCCGGAGGAGAACTTGTGGCCGGAGCCGCCCACGCCGTCGCCGGCGGAGAACAGACCCTCGACCGTGGTCATCTGTTTGTAGACCTTGCCGTTGCGGGCTTTGATCTTGTACGCATCCGGCACCCAGTCATAATCGGGACCGGAGCACCACAGGCCGCAGCAGCCGGAGTGGGAACCCAGCAGGTAAGGCTCGGTGGGCATGATTTCGGAGTTTTTCTTCTCCGGCTCGGTGTCGGTAGCGCACCACAGGTTGGCCTGGCCACAGGTCATGTCCAAAAAGTCTTCCCAGGCTTCGGATTCGAGGTGCTTGAGCTCCTTTTTGTCCATGGTGGCGCCCAACTCGGCCAGCGCGGTGACGGTGTCCATGATGATCGGGCCGCGGCCCTCTTTCATCTCGAACAGCATCAGGTGGTTGCGCAGACAGGTCGGGGTGATGGCAGCGGTGCCGTATGGCGCATATTTTTCCAGCTCGGCCTTGGCGGCGTCGCTTCCGGCATAGGGTTCGCCCAGACCGTTGAGGGTTTTGGCCTTGAACAGCAGGAACCAGGCACCCACGGGGCCGTAACCGTCTTTAAAGCGGGCCGGGGTGAAACGGTTTTCCATCATGGTCAACTCGGCACCGACCTTCATGGCCATGGTGTAGGTGGAACCGGCGTTCCAGACCGGATACCAGGCGCGGCCCTTGCCTTCGCCGACGCTGCGGGGCTGATAGATGTTCACCGCGCCGCCGCAGGCAACCATCATGGTCTTGCATTTGATGATGTAAACCAGGTTTTCGCGCACGGAGAAGCCGACAGCACCGGCAATCTGGTTGGGCACGTTGGCGTCCAGCAGCAGTTCGACGATGAAGCAGCGCTCGATGATGTTGTCTTCGCCCAGGGCCAATTTGGCGGCCTCGGCGACGATACGCTTGTAAGACTCACCGTTGATCATGATCTGCCATTTACCGGTACGCACCGGTTGGGCGCCGGACTTCAAGGTACCCATCTTCTGGCCCTTCTTACCGTCCAGGTTCTTGCCGTCTTCGGTTTTTTTCCACACCGGCAGGCCCCACTCTTCGAACAGGTGCACGGAGTCGTCGACATGGCAACCCAGGTCGAAGATCAGGTCTTCACGCACCAGACCCATCAGGTCGTTGCGCACCATGCGAACGTAGTCTTCGGGGGCATTTTCGCCAACGTAGGTGTTGATGGCAGACAGGCCCTGGGCAACGGCGCCTGATCTTTCCATGGCGGCTTTGTCGCACAGCAGAACCGTCTGATCGTCTTTGAGCCATTTTTTAACTTCAAACGCAGTACCGCAGGCAGCCATACCACCGCCAACGATGAGAATGTCAACCTCTTTTTCGAGGACTTCAGGGTCCCGTACGGCCTTGAGTTCACCCACAGGTTTATTCGGTAATGCCATATTTTATCCTCCTGTAGAAAATCAATTTCTTAAAGTAGTTACTCCAATAAACGCACGGTCCGACGCTAGACATTGGGGGTCGGGATGCTGTAGCCATCCGCTTCTTCGGTTGAGAGCAGACCGCTTTCCAGATCCTGGCCTTTGAGATCGGCGTAGGCATTGGCCTGACCCTCGGGGGTGGTCCGGATGGGGAACTTAAAGCGCTTGATGAGGCCATTTCTGAACTTACAGGTCCACATGACGTCTTCGGTACCCATCATGGGCATAATGGAGCTTCCCAGGGGCACGAAGTCGGCATAGCCGCGCACTTCGATGGCCTGCGTGGGGCAGATCTTTACACAGGAAAAGCACTCCCAGCACTGATCCGGTTCCTGGTTGTAGGCTTTCATTTCGTTGGGATCCAGGACCATCAGGTCATTGGGACAAATGTACATGCAAGCGGTCTTGTCGCCACCCTTGCAGCCGTCACATTTTTCATTAATTACAAAACTTGGCATTTACTATACCTCCTACGGTTAGTTAAAGAAAGTCACTCAACCTACTTCCGAAACTAAGGGCTAAACCTCCTGTTCCTCGCACCTCCCTTCCATTGATTAGATGTCCGAATGGTTTCGACCCGGACTGTTACACTGCGTTAACGTAAAAAGCTCATACCCTGCATATGCAAATACGGTCAGCGGACATGAATTCAATGCGCTGCGGCATTGATCGGTACGTATGAATATTGTATAAATTCGGTAAGATAGTCATTGTGCAACACAAGATAAGATCAATACCATCCAGCATATGCATTGTCAAGAATTTTCGGCGGCCAAAAATTCTAAAATATGCAGGCAGTTACCGTCGGCCCGGGCACAACCTATATATGGATATGTCTGTTCATCAGGCTACAATATGTGGTGGAATTCTGGTGGAGATATCCCCGACCCAACTGTTGTTGACCATCACCGGGCAGGCTGCCTGGCTGGGCTGGCCAAAATTGCCGTTGACATACCGTCCCAGGATGTTACCACTTGGCGACCCAACCCCATATCCAGGAGCTGGATGATGCCACCCCCCGTTTCCAAGTTGGAAAAAGATCAAACCTTTTGCTTCACCTGTTCGCCGCAGGTGCCTTGTTTCAATGCCTGCTGCCGTGACCTCATCCAGGTGCTGACGCCCTATGACGTCATGTGCCTGAAACAATTCTTACACCTGTCTTCCACCCAATTTTTAAAAACCTATACCCAAGCGAGCACCGGGCCCGAAACCGGTTTACCGGTGGTTAGCCTGCGATTCGGCGACGCGCATGACCTGACCTGCCCCTTTGTCACCGGCGCTGGCTGCCGCGTTTATCCCGCCAGGCCCGCCTCCTGCCGCACCTATCCACTGGCCCGCGGCGTTGTGCGCAATCACGCCACCGGAGAGTTGAGCGAACAATGGGCCTTGATTCGTGAACCCCATTGCCTCGGCTTTGCAAACGGGGCGCGCCAGCGTGTGGACCAATGGGTTGAAAATCAGCAAATCGCCACCCACAACCGGATGAACGACATGCTGCTGGAACTGATCAGCCTCAAAAAGCGTTGCCACCCGGACCCATTGACACCCGCTGAATACAAACGGTTCTATACGGCCCTTTACGATTTGGATCGCTTCCGCAAAGAACGGTTCAAACCAGGGGCATCCTTGACTCACATCGCTGATGGCGAAACCTTGGAACGGGCTGCAACCGACGATTTGGCGTTGCTGCACCTGGCCATGGCCTGGGTTCGATTCAGCTTGATTAACAATGCTAAAGCGAACAAGCAACCATGAAAAACAACCAGAAAACGGCCCTGGTGCTTGGTGGCATCAAGGGTATCGGCAAAGCCATCGGTCTGGACCTGCTGCAACGGGATATTCGGGTGGCCGCCACTTGGTTTGATTGGCCAGAAAGCCTGGAAGCCATGCAGGACGACTTCGCCGGGACCGGCACAGACCACATGATCCAACGCATCAACCTGCTCGAAACCGATGCCATCCAGGGCGTGGTGGCCGGCATTGTCGAACGTTTCGGACGACTGGACATCCTGATCAACAATATTGAGCGGGGGGGATGGCCGGTGGTTCACGGCAGCTATACCCGGAAGCAGTGGGATCTGGAGATGGCCACAACCCTGCGGGCCAAGCAGTGGGTGTTTGAGGCCGCCCTGCCCTACCTGGTGGCTTCGGGCAGCGGTGCCGTGATCAATATCTCCTCCATTGCAGGCATCGTGGGGCGCAGCGGACCGGCCAGCTACCTTTTCAACGAAGGCTATGCGACAGCCAACCGCGGCATTTCAATACTCACGGAAACCTGGGCCCGCCTCGGCGCGCCACATGTGCGGGTAAATGAGCTCATGCTCGGCCTTGTTGAAACCCGTCATGGACCGCAAACACGTGGATGGTCCCTGCTGACCGAGGCGCAGCGACAGGCCATTGTCGACCATACGCTGCTGGCCAGGATCGGACGGACGGAGGATGTGGTAAAGGCCATCCGGTTTTTAATCGATGACGCTCCGTTCATGACCGGCAGCGTGATTCGGCTGGATGGCGGCTACCCGTTGGGTGGTGAAGCAGTTGCGCCCATGCCCCAAGGCGTCGTCTAATCGGGATGAACCCCGCGCGCGGGCAAGGGACGCGGCATTTCCAAGCGTCCTGGGATGAAAAGGCAAAAAAGGCCGCCGCTGTGGCGGATTAGGCGCGTTTGGAGTTTAGCATTTCGACAATTCGGCTGCGCCGCAGCCGGCTCCTGGGATCTTCATCGGCAATTGTCAGGATGGTAGACAAATAGTTTCGCTGATTGTCGATGGCCAGCTGATAAAGATCGACATCTATATTCCAGCGCGCCCTGAAGTGGTGGATCATAAACCGATTCACCGATGACAATTGCCTTTCAAAACGATCCGCCATATGGCGGTAAAAGTCCTTTGACCGATGCAGCAGGTCCACCTCGTCTCCAAAGTCACCGATGCGGGCCTCTTCCATTTCGTAAAACAAAAAGAGCAGCTTTTCCAGGTAGGTGCGGTCAGCCATCTGGGCCATGATGTCGGCCGTGGCCAGCATTTTACCGATCTGTTCGGTTGTGCCGTCGCCAAATGGTATGGACGCGGGTTCACAAGTTAAATCGGTGCAGTGAATCATCGCCAAACAGTCATGCACCTCATTTTCCATTAGGCCGAAAGCGACAAAATGCCGCTGGACAAAATCCATGCTTCTCCGCACGTGGTAGGCAGTGTACTTGGCGCCGGTCCCTTCGGTATCCTCGGTGTTCTGAAGATATCCCACATCGTGTAGCAAAGCGGCCACCAGGACCTGGTGAATCTGTCGGGAGGAAAACTGAATGCCGGTTACCGCCGCGCCATGAAGCAGTCGGACCATCGCCAAAAAACAATCCGTAACGTGTTTCAAGTCGTGATAGTCCGTATTGCAGCCTCTGGTGCCCTCCCAATCGCCTTGGTACAACGACACCATCTGGTTGAAGGCGAGCCGCACAGCCATCGTATCAACTTGCGCAAAGACCGGTTCAAGGACGGCGACGGCCTCGTCCAGAACTGCCTGGGGGGATGACATGTTAACCAGATTTGCCAATTGTAGGTCTGCCATGTTGAGATTGCGTCTCCCCCGGATGGCCATCAGCGCCTTGCCACCGGTATCATGCACATCGTATCGGGCAATGGGTGCCACTTGAAAAACAGTGCAGCAACGGCACCCATGCCAGCTGTCAGCGGCATATTTTTTCCATGGTTCGAATGAAACTTCAACCTTTATTTCATTGACCGACTGGCACGCGAGTCGAGCACGAACTATTGCGGTAATATTGAATTATTGATACATGACGGCATTGGAACCTGCACCGGCAACTGCCCGTTGACACGGTGGTTGTCGACCATCCATGCTGCGGCAACCAAGCGTTGCCGTTGACTGCATGCACGCAGCCGGAAGCAATAGGCAAACCCAGCTAACGGCTAAGGAACAACTCACATGAGAGTGGTCACCAGACCCGATTTTGACGGCGTGGTTTGTGCCGTATTATTGATGGATGCGCTGCAAATTGATCCGCCGGTGCTGTGGGTCCAACCCGGTGATATGCAGCAAGGACGGGTGGACATCCAAAACGGCGATGTCATCGCCAACTTGCCCTATCACGACAATTGTAGCCTGTGGTTCGACCACCACTATTCCAATCGACCGCAGACGCCCGTGCCAGGGGTATTTAAAGCAGCACCTTCGGCGGCGGGAATCATTTATGAATACTACCGGGAACGCCTAAATCGCGATTACACGGAGCTGATCCGCCAAACCGACCGTATCGATTCGGCCGATTTGGCCCTGGATGAGATCCTCCACCCTGAAAATTACCCCTTCGTCCTGCTATCAATGACAATGACCGATGACGTCCCTGGCGAAGCTCGCTACTGGGACCATCTGGTGATGCTGCTGCGAACCCGATCGATGACCGAAATAATGGACGACCCAGAGGTAATCCGGCGGTGCCAACACGTGGTGGCAACCAATGCCGCCTATGAAAAGGCCCTCAAGGCCTGCACCACGATGCTGGATCATGTATCGATCACCGATTTTAGAGCGCTCGACTCGCCTCCCAATGGCAACCGCTTTCTGGTCTACTCACTGTTTCCCGATTGCACGGTGAATGTTAAGATCTTGTTTGAGAAAAACAATTTGGCCAGTATCAAGGTGGGTCACAGTATCCTGAAACAAGGCTGTCGGGTAAATGTGGGCAAGATGCTGTCTGCCTTCCACGGGGGCGGTCACCCAGGGGCTGGGGCCTGCCGTTTCTCCCGGGATAAGGCGCCGGAATACCTATCACGCATTTTGAAGATCCTGATCAGAAACGAACCGCTATGAAAACCGAACCTGAACGGACGCCATGGCCGACCATACCGGTACCATTAAATGCTATGCAACCGCTTGACGTCTGTTTTGCCGTATTTACCCAATCAAGCATGCCCGGCTGGTTTAACAGCGGGCGTGTTGCGCCCGGTAACAGCCACAACAATTATGGCGCTAGGTGCGCTTCCCTTACCGGTTTTTGGCCGGGCATGCAAGCCACCCGCCTGGTGGGAGGTTGTTGACTCAGCCACCACCATCTGGAGAAGACATTGTCCACCAACCATCAACGACCTTACCATCATGGTGACTTGCGGCGCTCCCTGATCCAGGCCGGATCGAAATTAATTGAAGAAAAAGGGCTGGCAGGATTGAGTCTACGCGAAGTGGCCCGGGTGGCTGGCGTCAGCCATACCGCCCCGTATCGGCATTTCCAGGACAAAGCGGATCTGCTGGCAGCAATTGCCCAGGTAGGCTTTGAAAAACTTACCGACGAAGCCGGCAGCGCTGCCCGTCGTCACACCCGAGACCCACAGCAACAGTTCGTGGCTGCATCGGTTCAATACATTCTATTTGGGGTCAGACACCCCCGCATGTTCCATCTATTGTTTGGCGGCGTAATCAACATGCGCTCCGCCCCGCGCACCTTGAAAGAGGCCTCATGGGCGGCTTTTCAGCTGGTGGAGACCATCATTAACAACGGGAAGGCGGCCGGTGTATTCAATGACCGAGACACCATGGAACTGGCGGTGACCACCTGGTCCAGCATCCACGGTCTGGCGCAATTAATATCCGGGGGCTACCTGGCTCGTCTGGCAGCCACGGAGCGCCAGGTGGAAATGTTGGGCAAAATGGTTTGTCAGCGCATCTTGTCGGGCATCCTCACTCCGGAGGCAAGGTCCGTTGCTGACAAAACGAATCAGATTCAAATAACGCCTTAATCCGCTCCCGGCTTTTTACCAGCATCGTGCGGTCGCTGTCGAATATCTCCAGGGTCACTGTGCCATCATATCCCAGGACGTTTAACCGGTGCACCATTTCATCAAAATTAACGGTGCCCTGCCCCACGGCCAAATGGTCGTCCCGCCGACCTGAATTATCACTGATATGCAAATGTTCGATCCGCTCTCCAAAACGGTTCACGAGACTTTTCAGCCGCCGACCCCGCTGATCGCCAATGTTTGCATGACCGGTATCCAAGGTCAACTTCAAGCTTGGGAAAAGCCGGAAAATCTCCTCGAAATCATCCGGTTCCACCCCCAGTCGGTTGCGTGGAAACATGTTTTCCAGGCAGATGGTGATGTTCAGTCGTTGGGCGGCGATGGTCATGTCCGCTAAAAAATCGAAGGCATACCGTTTGACTGTATCCGGTACAAAAGCGCCCATACCCCCGACCATGCTGGGGTGCAAAACCACCTTTTTGGAACCCAGGTCGGCAGCTAACTCCAGAGAGCGGTGCATCTCCTTAACGGAGGCCTGTCTGAGGCTGTCTGTCAGGTCGGCCGTGGTCACGAAGGTTGGCAGATGGCAGACCACGTCCATGCCCGTTGCCCGCAATGACCGCAGGACGCGCTTTCGGTTGTTGAACAGCGATCTGTAATGAGCCATGGGCGGATCCATGGCCAATTCCAGGTAGTCGAACCCCAAGCGGGCAAAGGTGTCGATTTCATCCAATACAGGTGTTACCGGAAAATTCATGGCGCCGAATTGCATGTCATAACCCCCGGCCCAAAGGAAAGGTAAATGTCGGCTTTTTCGGCATCAGATGAACCACGAGGATGCCTGTGGCGATCAACACCATGGCGACGATAAGGTTGGGTGTGAGCGGCTCATCCAACACCCATCCGCTGAACACCACCCCGGCAATTGGCATGATGAACACAAACGAATGCAGGGTAGACGCCCCGTAGCGCTTTAGCATGGTGCTCCAGGCCACAAACCCGAACGCCGCAGTGACCAATCCCTGGTAAAAATAGGCCCCCACCACAACCGCGTTGAGTTTGATGATCATCGGGTCCTCCCATAAGCATGCGGCCGTTAGAAATACCGGAACCGATACCAGCATGGGGTAAAAGACCAAATGAAAAGGCGCATAATCATTAATGATGCGCTTGGTATAAACGACATTGCCCGACCAGATGACCACCGCTGCCAGAATAATCGGGTCCCCGGGGTAAAGCGTGCCGGACAAGCCGTTGGATCCTGAGAAGAGCACCGCTACGCCACAAAAGCCCAGAAGGATGCCAACCAGTTTTTTTACCGTGATGCGTTCACCGGGTATAAACCGGTGTGATAGGAACAATACGAAGAACGGAAGCAGGTTGGCAATCAGCACGCCCCGAGAGGCAAAGGTTCGCTGCAGCCCCAGATAAAATAGGCACAACTGAAGCGTAAACGCAAAAGAGACGATCATCAGCTGAAACAGCTGTCCCGGCTGGATACGAAAAGAACGACCGCTGGCCTGGGCCCAGCAGGCAATGGCCAGCGCAGCCAGTGCAAAACGAAGCCCAGCGGTGGTCAAGGGGCCCATACCGGCCAAGGAAAGCTTTATGGCCACCGCATTGGCGCCGAACAGTACGGTGAGCAAAACAATGAATAGGCCGGGCAGCAATGTCATATTGGATTGAGTTGGGGCCATGGATCTGACACCTGAAAACCTTCGCCCTTTTAAGAAATGGTAAACACCCACTTATATGGCTCAGCGCCCGCCACACGCCGCGGTCGTCATGAACCAAAGAAAATCGGCCACGTTTTTAGCAGCGTAATGCGTCCCGGTTCGACGGGCAAAATCGGGGTCGGCTTGGAACACCGGCCCCCCTGCAACAATGCGCGTTCTTCCAGCAAGTTTGTTGGCAATCCATGCCAGGTCCTCTTCGGAATCGAATTGAAGGATGGTCAGCCCCAAGTAATCGGGTTGTTGACGATCACAAACCGCAACAATTGTCTCAGGCGGTTGCATTGGCCCAAGGGCGATGAGTTGCATACCGATGGCTTCGGCAAAGGCTTCAATCACCGCAAGCCCTTGACCCAGTCCGTCGTCCAAGGTGGCTGTGACCATGCACGGCGGCGATTGCCAAAGGCCCCGTATGGCCAGTCGATCGCGCAGCTGCTTCAGTGACTCGGCCGCTTCGTCAAGAACCTGCTGTGAAGGCAGGCCAGTTGCCAGCCACTGGCCAGCAACTTGACGTATCGCGGTTCGAAACACAGTGTTTGGATAGTCCATATCAGTTGATTAACATGCAATCGTGACCGGTCATGCCAGCTCGGCAACAGCTGTCCCTCACCGCCGCCGCTACCCGCGCGCCAAGGGGTACCACCACCCCCATCACGAGTCAATCGACAACGGCGCGCCGTTGTTTGTTGATGCCATCGCCCATGGCATTTTTTCCTTAATTGGCCCACTATTTCTTTATTTTATTACCCACAATACGCAGTTGTCCGCTGGCCATATCCATATGGATTCATTAAAATTTAATGTAATAACGACAACTAATCCCTAAAGCCAAGCATTTGGCAGAAAAATTGCTGGATCGTGGATGTGCCCATCGTCATTGGTTGGCCCGCCGGCCATCAGAAAGGAGAACCTTCATGATCGATTTCATTCTCGCCGGACTGAGCGCGGGTCTGGTGGCTTTCTTGGCCTTGTTTATGATCTCTTTCTTGGTGCTTGGATTGATATTTGGGATCGTTCACCTGTTCGTTATGGTATTGTATGGCCTGCAGGAAGACAAGACGACCGTATACCAAAAACAAACAGTATAACCAACGTTGGCATTGCCAGATTCAGAAGTAGTTGGTGGGGAGGGGCAGGCGTATCACCATTAAATGGGAATATCATCTGGTCTCAGGTAAGCATCGATGGTCTCTGATAGGTGCTGAACCATGGCCCTTTTGGTACCGGATTGGAATATCGTGGTCAACTCATGCAGCGCATCAAAACCGTACTCGAAGGTATTC
>JASFFF010000034.1:0-14009 GCA_050124445.1 Desulfosarcina sp. | reverse complement strand
CTATGGCATGGTTGAAGAGATCAAACGCCGCGGTCAGGTGATCGTCTACATCAGCCACTCCAAAATCGGCCACCTGGGGATCTTCGTCTCCGCCAAGATCGCCCGCAAGGAACACAAAACAATCATCGCCAGTTTCGACATGCTCAATTATCTGCCTCCCGGCCTCTATCAGATGGAAATCGATGAAGATCCTGACGAACCCGGTGAATACGGCGTCAAATATGTCGAAAAAAATACCGACGATATCCTGGCCATGGATGATGGCTTCGAAGACGAGAAGGCCTTTCTGGCCGTGCGCAAGGTTTCCGAGGCGACCGATCTCTATTATCGGGCCTTCGTGTCCCCCTTTATCCGCATGGCCAATACCGACGGGTTTGCGGAAACCTTGCGGCAGTTGCACCCGTTGCGTGTACAGCGCTGCATCTTCTCCGATCGCAATCCATTTCTGTCGCCGGTTGGCGCCTGGGCAAAACGAATCAAACGGCACCGCAAGCCGGCCGCTGAAGACAACCTGTTCAGCGCCTGGGAACGGTTCTGGTCCCGGGCGATCGTGGATGGTTTGAATGTTTACCGCGATCTTCGCGATGCTGCCTGCGAGGCGGCATTCAAAGCCATGTACGAGAACCCGTGGATGAAAATGGTCTCCAGCTTCTCCGGCACCATCTTGCCGGATAACGGCCGCCAACTCGAGGAGATGCGCCGTCGCGATGCCGAGCGCTGGCGCAAGCACATGAACCAGGGTGATTTTGCCGACGCCATGGTCCGCATCTTCCTGGCCATCGGATTCGCCGACCAGGTGGTACGCCGCAAGGGACTCCGGGTGATCGGCCGATTGTTCGCCCGGAGCCCGCGGATGAATGATCTGGAAGCCTTGGATATCCAGCAGATCGTGCGCGAGCAGTCCCGTATCGTACAAACCGACGCGGACCAGGCCATTGCTACCCTGCCCCACCTGCTTCCGGAAGACAGGCACCGCGCAGACGCCCTGACCATGATCCAAGCAGCAGTGGCGGCCATTGACCGCGACCTTGAACCCCAGGAGCAGGCGGTACTGGAGCGCATCCAGGCCGTGTTGTCGGCGTAACCCAGACAGGCCACCGACCGGCCCAACTGCGTTCAGACTTAATAAAAGGTGAGTGAAACGATGAATCGGAGCATGCAGATCGTTGAAGTCGGCCCCCGAGACGGCCTGCAAAACGAAACCGCCCCCGTACCGACGGCGGCCAAAATCGCCTTTGTCGACGCCCTGTCGTTCAGTGGTGTCTCCGAAATCGAGGTGAGCGCCTTTGTCTCGCCTGAATGGGTACCCCAATTGAGTGATGCCGCCGATGTTTTCAACGGCATCCATCGGCGAGCGGGCGTCATCTACTCGGCACTGGTACCCAACCGCAAGGGACTCGACAGTGCCTTGGCTGCGGGCGTCGATAAGGTCGCAGTGTTTACCGCCGCCAGCGAAACCTTCAACCGTAAAAATATCAACACCAGCGTTGCCGGTTCACTCAAGCGTTTCGGACCGGTCGTGGCCGCAGCGGGCAGTGCCAAACTGCCGGTACGCGGCTATGTCTCCACCGCGTTCTGGTGTGCTTTTGAAGGAAGAATCGCACCGCCGGCCGTACTCTCGGTGGTCGATCGCCTGGTCGAAATCGGCATCAGCGAAGTGGCCATCTCCGATACCATTGGCAAGGCTTCGCCGGATGAGGTCAAACGGCTGCTCGATCTGCTCCTTGCCAGGCATCCGGTCGAACGCATCGCCGTGCATTTTCACGACACCTACGGCCGGGGTGTAGCCAACGTGCTGGCCGCATGGTCCCTTGGCATCAGAACCGTCGATGCCAGTACAGGCGGTTTGGGCGGTTGCCCCTATGCCCCGGGTGCCAGCGGCAATGTGGCCACCCAGGATGTGGTGGCTGCTCTGGAAAAGCAAGGCGTGGTCACCGGCGTTGACCGGCAGCAGCTGACTCGCGCCCGCCGTCACCTGGATGCCTATCTGGAGGACGACCTGCGGGCCCTGCCCCGGGACGGGTCACCGGCCTGCGCCGCCTGCCAGTTCTCCACCGGGGATGTGTGTTGCCGTCGTTTCCAGCCTGATAATACAAGGGTGTCTTGATCCTCAACGGATGCAGCAAACCCCGAGATCGGGTCGCTGCGAAAAGCAACCAAGCGGCCGCTAAGCATATTTATCCCTGACCTTGCTGCGCTCTTCTTCGGGCAGCGATTTTAGATATGCCCGCCACCCGGGGCACCAACCGGTATGCCATTTCCAGAGTCGCCCCAAAAAGGAACGCGGGTTTTGGTCATACTTGGCACGAAATTTACAGCGCTCACAATTGCTCACGATGTACCTCCTGGCTTCACCGATCGACCAGCTGGCAGCACACCAGCTGGCTCACTTCAAATAGGTGGCAGCACCGCTGCTGCCCCATCCCCTGACTTCATTCCCAGATCCCCATACAGGTGAAATGCATTCTCCGCGACAGCCTCGGTCACCGCCTGAGGGTGGAGCGCTTTGATTTGTGCAATCGCCTGAATCGATAAGCATAGATTGGACGGCTCATTGCGCGCCTGGGGGTCGGGGCCCAGGACCGGGCTGTCGGTTTCGACCAGCAGGCAGGCGAGCGGCAGTTGTTTGATCAGTTTTTGCTTCTGTCGAGACCTGCTGATGGAAGGCGGTACGGAAAAGTAAAAACCGGCCTCGACGGCGGGCAGGACGGAAGCGGCCTTGCCGTCATACGCGTGCATCTGGACCCGCCTGGCGCCGCATTCCAGTAACAGGGCCACCGCATGGCGGCCGGCCGAGCGGGAGTGGACGTTTAGCGGCAAATTCAATTCCAAGGAGAGGTCGATAAAGCGTTTGAAAATCTCACGCTGGACCGCCTTTTGTGAATCGTCCTTGGCCTTCCAGTAGTCCAGTCCGACTTCACCGATGGCGACCAATCGCGATCGATGTTGTCGGATGAATGCGACCAGTTCATCTGCCTGGTCGTGGTCGAGAATGGTTGGATAAAGCCCAGCGGCCGCCTTCAGTATGGGATAGGCGTGGGCCAAGGCCACGTTCTTGCGGGCATCGGCGAGTGTTTCGCCGACGGCCACAATGGCTTCCACGCCGGCTCGCTGTGCCCGGGCCAGAACGTCAGGCCGATCATCGTCAAAACCAGGGTCGCAAATGTGCGCATGTGAATCCACCAATCTGAATGACGCTTGGGTCATATCGGCAGCCGTTGGTTGAATGTGGCGGTACGGCCTGCAGGCGGAAGCCAGTTCCTGCCTGTACGGACCCATGCATCATGTGCATTGGAGAATGGTTGAAAAGATTTCATGCAATCTTCGGGTCGACCTTTTTAAGGGTGCATTGTTGATTGGATCTTTGTTTGCAGCCGATGGCCGCATGGATGGCTCCGTCCATACGGTTCATGTCTCCGTAGCCAAGATCACCCTCACAGATCTCCGTGATGATGCCCTTGTAGTCAATCGAAAAACAGTTGGGGGCTGAACGCCAATAGGTCAGCCGGTTGGGGGTGTCATCCTCCCCATCGGGGGGATCGGGTATTGGCTCTATCTTCTTTTGGATCATTTTGGTTCCTATTGATGTCCCCGGACCAAGAAAACTCTGGCAGAGGCCATTTATCATTTATATCAATCGGTTGGCACAAGCTGAAATTGCCGGATATACTTGAATCCAAACAATAGTCTGAGCATTTCCGAGAAGATGTCAAGTGGATCGGGGATGCACGGATTCGAGCCGATGCACGGCTCCAGCGGCCAACGCGCAGCGGCGGAATGCATGCGCGTTAATTGGTGAGCTTATGCCTCGGGATGCCGTGGTTTGGGTATGCACCGGCGCCTCAATATTGACAATCGAATGTATCGTTGAATTGGTCGACAACCGCTAATAAGGCTCGGGGCAGCCGCTGCCTGACCTGCATGACCAGATCATGGGGAATCAATTTGTAAAAAGCTTGAGCAATGCCCCCGGCGATACAGGCCATGGTGTCTGCGTCGCCTCCCAATGAAATGGCGTTTTTCACAGCGGTTACGTAGTCCCGCGCGTCCAGAAAGGCAATGATGGATTCGGGAACGGAACCTTGGCAGGTAACATCAAAGCAGTAGTCCGAGCGAAGCTCGTCCACCGAACAGTCCAGGTGATAGCCGAAACGGGTTTCGATCTGCCTGCGTATGGCAGGTTTATCTTCGCCTTTTCTGGCCAAAAAAACGGCCAGGGCCGTCGCCTGGGCGCCTTTGATTCCTTCCGGGTGGTTGTGGCTCACCTCGGCTGAACGCTTGGCATGCTGCATCACCGTGTCGATGGAGTCGAAGGCAAATCCCACCGGAGATACCCGCATGGCCGAACCATTGCCATAGCTGTAGTAGGGAGTGCTTTTGGTATCCCAAATCCAGTGCCAAAACGAGGCGCCGTATGGCAGGTTGGGAAAATTGCGCGCAAAGCACTTGATCGCTGCCCGGTAATCTTTGCAGCGGATGATGGCATTGGCCACTGCGACGGTCAGGACCGTATCGTCGGTGAAGCTTGCTACGGTCAAAGGAAACGCCCGTGTCTTTATGGGGCGACTCTCATAGGGCGAGCCGATCATATCTCCGGCAATGGCGCCAAGCATGGCAACATCCTCATTCGAAGAAGGCGTTTACCGGGCATTGGCTTGGATCGGTGGGTCGTGGTGTCATATTCAATGGCAGCATCGACGGCGCATATCAATTGATGGGTGTTGAACTTGAACACAAAGGCCAGCGTGTCGTATACAATGGATAGGACGGCAGACAAACCCGGGTCGCATGTCGGTAGTTTAATCCAAACCTCGCGGTAGGGCAAGCGGCGTGTGATCGGCGATCTCATTTTCTGCATCGCACCCCCCTAAACACTGCGCCACAGGAGGCCCCATGAAGACTGGCGTTCAAGACCGAAAGGCATCTATCATAGAACGGTTCCGCCGCCACGTCTCTTCGGCCAAGGCCGATTTCTTCAAAACCATGGATGTCGACTTCGTATTGGGCCGCCGGGAAGGTGCCTTTGTCTGGGATGCCACCCATCACAAGCGCTTGATCGACTGCCACGGCAATGGGGGTGTTTTCAATTTGGGCCATCGCCATGCCGAGGTGATCGCAGCCCTGCAGCAGAGTCTCCTGCACAGCGACATGGGCAATCATCATCTGATTAGTGAACCCCGCGCCCGACTGGCTGAACGGCTGGCCCACCTGCTGCCAGGCGATCTAACCTACACGGTTTTCGCCTCCGGCGGCGGTGAGGCCATTGACCTGGCATTAAAGCTGGCCCGGGGCGTCACCAGGCGGCAGACCATTATTTCGGCAAGCGGCGGTTATCACGGCCATACCGGACTGGCCCTCTCGACCGGCGACCCACAGTACCGCGATCCCTTTGGTCCCAATCCACCCGGTTTTGTCCAGGTGGCGTTCAATGACGTCGAGGCGCTGGCCAGTTCCATTGACGACACCACGGCAGCCGTTATTTTCGAAACCGTTCCCGCGACATTCGGCAGTGCGGTTCCGGACCCCGACTTCTATCCCCTCGTACGACAACTGTGCGATCAACATGGAGCCCTGTTTATCATCGACGAAGTGCAGACCGGTCTTGGGCGCACGGGTCGCCTGTGGGGTATCGAGCATTACCAAACCGTGCCGGACATGATGGTCATCGGCAAAGGATTGTCGGGCGGCATCTACCCCATGGCGGCCACCTGCTTTGGAGCCGCGTTGGAGTCTTTCTTCCAAACCAGGCCGTTTATTCACATTTCAACATTCGGTGGGGCCGAGGTGGGTTGCCCCGTGGCCATGCGGGTCTTGGATATCTCGTCCCGCCCACAATTTTTGACGCATGTGGCGCACCTGGCTAAGGTATTTAAAAAGGGATTTGAGCAGTTGAGAATCAAACATCCGCAAATTCTGGTACGCTTGCGACAGCTAGGATTGATGATGGGTATTGAGATGGTTGATGAGACCTGCGGGCCGATCCTGTCCAAAGCCCTCTACGACAACGGTATTCTCAGTGTCTACGCCAACAACGACACACGGGTCTGTCAACTTCAGCCGCCGCTGATTATCGATGACAGCCTGGCGTGCGAAATCCTGGAACGGATCGATGCGGGATTGGACACAGCCAAGCGCCTGCTGGAACTGGTATGAACCCGACGCCGGCTGCAACGGCTGCTTTGGCTCAATTCGAATCGGCTTTTATTTGACCGGCGATTGCCTTAACGGCTTCAACTTGTTGACAAATTGGCTGGGATTCACATTTCGTATAACCGAAAACAAAAGCGCCTCGAATGAGGCGCCAGCACTGGGATCAATTTGTTTAGGTTGAAAATGTGGGCCAATTGCCCTCGTCTCAGTTGTTTTTGTTTACACGGTCTCTCCTGCAATAGGCTCTCCCGTTACGGTCGAACCAACAATTATTCAGAAAATGTCTCGCAGTGGTCATGATTTTTTCAACGTCGGACATAGAACACCTCCTTTACTACTTGTCCGTCAGTGGCTGGACGCGACTCCTAAGAAGAAATCAGGGTTGCCACCCGCTCGGGTCAAATAAGATAATTAACATCCGTCCCAACATACAACAAGAGCGAATCCATAGGTGCACACTAGAAACAGTATTTTACTAAGTTTATCTAAGATGAACCAGAAGATCAATGTGAGCCATTTAACTGGGTGATGAGAGCCAAAACCAACCAGCCAAGCGGTGAGACAGGCAGCATCGGCAGACGGTGAAGATCAACCATTGGTAACCATACATTATCAAAACCATTCAGAAGATCTTTTAAAAATCGTATGTGATACAATTCTAGACTACAGAATGAATATCGTTCTGGTGGTGTCGCATGATTGCTTTTTTGATGCATCCAACAGTCGCATTGTTGCAAATATAGAAATGGTCGAAACCAGTGAGACCAAAAATATGCAGCAATTACAGGTAGTTTCAAATGAGCGTATTTATCTGAAAGGCATAATTTTTGCATGATGTTTTTGTTTTGGGGGCAATATCTGAAACCTGTAGCGGTCCCGAAGGCGATTGATAGTAGTGACTCCCAGGTATCATCAAGAAAGCAAATCATGGTGCGGCTTGATTCTTAAATCGAAGGTCATTTAGTACTTTTCATTAGGTCTTCCCCAAAAAAAACACGGCTATCCCATTGAATCGAAGGTTTGTGGCGTTTTTCTCCTGAATCGTTGGCCAAACGGAAGCGGGTGCTCTCAGCAGTGGAAGCGGGCGCTGCCTGAATGGATTGGCCTGTCTTAGGCACGCGTATGCACGCTGCGGTCGCTGAAAGCGACCGGCCCAACATGATCGAAAAAAAACGTCCCGACCACTCGTTTAATCAGCGGTCATGCCTGCTATTTGATTAGGCAATTGAATAGATCTCTCAAAATTTGAAAGGAGGCATTTCATGATTCGGAAAGCACTGTCGTCTTTGCTATCCTTATTCATAATCGTGGCATTTTGCTCCGCGTCGCCTGCGGCCAAAGTACCCGCACCACAGAAAGGAGGCGATGGATTTAAGGCGATTACCTTGGAAGAAGCCAAAAAACTGCACAACAGCGGCGCGACCATGATTGCTTGCCACAGCCACACGACTGATTTCATGAAGGGGCACCCTGTGGGAACGGTTCACATTACCTGTTTAGTACCTAAAGACCACAAACGCGCGGATATGCCGCTTAGCGAAATTGATTTTGACGCTACCCAGCTACCAAGAGATAAAACCAAACCGATAGTGACCTATTGTGCGTCAAGCAATTGATGGAAATCATACCACGCCGCCAGGTTGGCGGTCGCAAACGGCTATAGCCAAGTATACTGGATGAGAGATGGTATCAAGGGCTGGATGAATGCAGGCTATAAAACAGAAGGCAGCCCTGAATTGTTGGAAGCTCTGATTGAGGTCAACAAGAACGATTTTTCATCGATGTTAATATCGGAAAGTGGGGCCCGACGGTTGAAAAATTGTTGTTTCGTTGATTTTCGTGATAAACCGAAATATCTCAATAGTCACATAAAAGGCGCAAATCATGTTGATTATGGTCAGATGTTTTCCAAACCGATGATGGAAGAACTGAACAAAAGCAATTCACTGGTTATCATTCACGATGAGAAAGTAGTGGCAGGCGCCATTGCAACAACATTGAAACTGATGGACTACCCGTCGGTATATATCCTTGACTAACTGTCGGGAGGCCATCAATAGACAGGTAGGCATGACTGACTCTTTTTTTGTGATACATTACTTTCGAATAAAGTTTAGTTTTACAGTGTTGGTTTGGGTCCATTTTCGAAGACGCTTGACTCTGCGCTGCGAATGTGAATATCCCGCTGAGGAAACGCTATTTCGATATTGAGTTCCCGAAAACGACGGTCCAGTTGGAAACGGACATCGGTGGTCGTGCTAAAGTATTTATCCACGTGGGTCCAGAAGCGCAGTCGAAAGATGAGTGCACTGTCGCCGTGGTCCAGGAACAGAACATCAGGTAGCGGATAGTTGAGGATGTCGGTTGTGTTGGCGGCGATGTCCAGCAGGGTTTTCCGGACAAGTTCGATATCCGACCCATAAGCCACGCCCACATCCACGTGCCGGCGCATTCGGGGATCTTTGAAACTCCAGTTGGTCACCTGTTGGCTGATGAAATCCGAGTTGGGGATGATGACCGTGGAATTATCGAAGGTCTGCACGATAGTTGATCGGACGTTGATCTTCTTGACCTCGGCCCATACGCCGTTGACCTCAACGTAGTCGCCCACCTGTATTGGCCGTTCGAAAAGCAGAATCAGGCCGCTAATGAAATTGTTGAAGATATTTTGAAGGCCAAAGCCGATGCCGATGCTCAGGGCACCGAATACGACTGCCAAGGAGGTGGCGTTGACCCCCAGTACCCCCAGCGCTAGAATCAGCCCCAGACCCCAAAATACATAGGTGGTGATGGTGATGATGGAGTCCTTGAGGCCACGTTCGAAATTGCGTGCGTCGAGCACTTTCTCACTCAGCAGCCGTCTTCCGATTCGTGTGAGTACATGCGTGAGACAAAAGATGATCAATGCCAGAAGCAAGCCTTTGATGCTGAAACGCAGACTGCCCACCTCAAAACTGAGGCCGAACAGTTTTCCAAGGGTATCAACCATCACATCCGAACTCGACCACACCAGCAGTGCGAGGGCGACGACCAGCGACAGCCACAGCAATCGAGCCATTTGAACGATGAACCAGACCACCGGACCGGCGCGTACGGGTGCGTCGGGCCGAACTTGCGCGGAAGCTGACGATTTGTGTGAGAGGTGCCATTCCTGAATGGAGAACCAGCTGATGCGCGCCCACAGGGCGAGCATCAGGGTTGCTGCCCACGACACCAGCCATTTCGTAGCCAGTGCCTCGTAACCGGTCAACTCCATCAATACAGCGCTGCTTGCCACCAGATAACTCCAGATTCGAATCAAAAAGGTCCGCGTGATCGCGGGGGTGGGTTGGCCATGCCGCGCGGCTTGGTAGGCCGATTGGCGCCAATCCCGCCAGAACAGTAGTACCCAAATCAATAGGGCGATCTCCAGCGTTAATCGAACCACCCATACCAGAAGGCTCTCGCTGCCTAACCACCCGGTAATGAGCAAATAACCAATGACGAGCGTGCCCGCGAGTTGGAGCAACCACAATAGGCGTTTTTGTACAAACGCATGAATCCCCGAAGCAGTCGCGTCCGACCGCAAACGAACATAATCCACACTCCACCGCCAGAACAGCAACACGGTGACCACCTGATTCAATAATCGCCCCAAATGGTAATTGATGTGGGGTAGCTTAAACAAGTCATAAAGCCACAGGAGCAATGCCGCGCAGATCAACACAAAGGAACGCCTCAGCATGATCAAGGCGATGCGCCGCATGGTCCACGCTGGCCCCTCTGTGTGTGATTCCACGGAGGTGAGATAGTGTCGTATTCTTTTCCGCAAAATCACCGCAATGACGAACAGCGCCAGGAGGACGGACTGGGTGACGCCAGCGCCCCTTTTGACGTTAAGCCATTGCATGCGCCAGAGATCCGGGGTGAAAAATGTTGTTGTTCGCACTTGGATGGTCATCCATTCGGCCTGCCACCCGTGCCATTTCGTGAACGGCCCGAAGGATCGATCAAACAGGTCCGTCGCGGCCTGGGATTTCAGCCGGTCCTCCAATTGTCGGTTCGTTTCGTTCAGATCGCCCATCAACTGTTTCAACTGATCGAACAAACCCTCGTAGGATTTCAGAAAACGTTTACCCTGTTTATCTTTTTCCCGAAGAAAATCGAGAAACAGGTTGACTTGTTCCTGAAGCGCGACCTTTTCGTTTTCCGCTAACCCTTCCAGCTGCAATTCCTTTTTTTGTTTTTCCGCTATGGCGATCCGATCCGCAATTTGAGCCATTCGATCGGCGGCAATCGAACCAATTTCCTCAAACGTCTCGATTCTTTCCTGTAGACTTTTGATCATTAACCGATTGTTGTTTAGCGCGGTTTCCAGATCCACCACAGGCGTTTGAGAGACCAGCAATAGATTTGTGTGGGCGGTGCCCTGAATACGGTAGGACTCGATTTCATCTGTCACACGTTGCTGCAGTTCCCTCCACCGCGCCAGATTTTGTTCCATCTCTATCATCGATGACTGTTCTTTGTTCAATGCATTGTCGAGCGTGATTTTAACAGCCTCTGGAGAGCCTTGACGATTGGAAGGGTACACTTGCTGCGTTTGGGCATTTGCGGGATACGAAACAACAGCAAAAAGTAAAACCCAAATTATATATGGCCACATAGCTGTGGTTAGCGGAGTTTTAGTCCCACCTGGATCATAAACCATGGTATCATCGATTGTTGGGGGGTAAAAGGAAAGTGATTTTATCCAGTCAGTCAGGCTGAAGCGTCATCGGATATACTCTGAATTAATACAATAGATGATTTAGTTCTGAGTCAAAAAACTTTCCCCTATGCCTTGGCTTAAAGAATAACAGCATAAATCCACAGATCACAGTAAAATATCTGACAATGATTTTGTGGAATCCAGTAATCTTTGAAATTGAACGTCCGGGTTATTTTCCCGTTAACAAAATGAATAATCCAAAAAACATCAAAATCAACCCCAAGACAAAAAATTGATATCGGTTGCGTTGGGTAAAGAAAACGCCTGTACAAACGATGATGGTTATCGAAATGTGGACAATTAATTCCAATGGCGTTTTCATCATTTTCTCAAGCCTGTGAAGCGTCCTTGAAGACCAGATATATTGTATCCGAGAATTTTCCTTAATTTTAGTGGTAATTGAAATAATCGATTACCTGATGTATTTATCCTCCTGTTGCTCTCTGGCATTATCAAGAACCTTAGTTGAGCGATTGTCGAGCCTGCCGTAGATACAAGGAAGATGACTTTCCGCTATAGTCGCCTATGCGGGAAGGCATCTGATCCCGTAGATGCGGTAGGATCGTCAATCCCAACGGGTTTTCCATTTTGACGACTGAAAAGCACGTAACTAACATGCATTCTTTTGTATTCTAAGAACTCCAAAATGGGAAACGCTCTACTTAGGAAGAAATTTGTAAGCTCTAATTATCGGTATGAGGAACACGATACAGGCAATTAGAAAGATAAAACTCCCGATAAGTGTCAAAGTGTCATGATTTTTCAGGCTTGAGACGATAAAAAAAAGTGCGCAAAATACAAATAATATCCAACCAACAATTTGATATTTGAGGTCTTCTTTGACCTGGTCGTCTTTCATTTCATCACCAGACTATCTATGAAAATTGGATACTTTACGTCGCAATACAGAGTATATTGAAAGTATCATGTTTCTTGCTCTTTCAACTTTTTATCAATACTTCTCTTCTAAAATCCGGATTGTTGCGGTCGTGTTTTACCGTATTAAATGCAATAATAATATTGTGAAGTCTGCCATTGTTTTTGATTGTATGCGTCACATTGGGAGGAATAACAAATTTATAAACCTGATTTAACGGCACTTCAAAATCAGAGATTTTGTTCCCTTCCTTAAATCTTAAACTTGCTGGCCCCATAACGACAAGCGTCTCTGTTCCAGACAAATGATAAGACGCTCATTAATTAGTGCCACCGGAATGGATAGCTGCGAACTTATTGAAGGTTCCAAAACACTTTTTTGAGGGGGTTTAGGTGCGAAACTTCGAAGCTGTCCCGATCTCTTTTTTTAAAGCTTCCATTTTTTCCCTGCTAATGGGTCGTGCCGGGACACCACCCCAAGTTTCGCCCTTCCCCACACGACTACCGGGCATGAGCACTGAATGGGCTAAAATAGTAGCATCTGCGCCAATTTGAACATCCCCCATTATCGTTGCAGCAAGACCTATGGTCGCTCTTTCACCTACGATCACCGGTTCAACAACAAGATTGCCGTGGCCGCCATAATGGGCAAATATTCGGACGCTTCCCCCAAGCGCCACATCGTCACCCAGCGTTATAAGCTGTGGGTCGGAGATATACTCCGTATTGATAAAAACATGACGTCCGAGGGTCATTCCCATGGCTTTTAAGAAACATATGCCAAATGGCGTCATGGTCACAAAAGGCAAAAATGTGAAACGAACCAGGTAAAAAAGCCCGTTATGCAAAAACCAGGGTACCGCTTCTAAAGAATAATACCCTCCTTTGAAAGGACGAACTTTTGTTGGCAGTAACCAGTTATAGATGGATACAACAAATAACAAAGTGAAACCAAAAATGAAAAAACTGATCGCCAACCCAAAACCTGAAACGATCCAGTGCAACAACTGGGGTAGATTTTGACTCCAGGTCAATAGTTGACCAAAGATAAAGAGTGCAGGTGCCAATGCCAAACCTAATGCTGTCGAAGCAAGTAAGTACAACAATAAGACAACAATGACATACGCGGAACGAGAAAATCGCCTTGCCAATCTATCTAAGGCGTTTCTGGCAGGAGGGTTTTTGGAATCATCATCAGCAAAAGGCAGCGGTCTGTCATTATTATGCAGTTTTCCAATATTTGAAACTTTCTGATGGTTTGAAACGTGTTGTGTATTTTTTTCAACCATGAGGCACCTACATTTTATAAACTGATTGTTCCTAAAAACAAGACGCCAAGCTGAGCCGATTGAATATTCAGCCATTGATGTCAGTTAACATGCATCGAAATGAACAGTGATAAAAAATAGGAGAGGGAATGTGAACATTCGCTTTTCCATTTATAAAATGGATCTGCTATGAGGGTCAAGGGCTGACTCAAGATCGAGTTGACTTATTGTAACCAAATTATGTTGTGGTCGGCCACCTCAAGGATATTTAATTTGGGGTTAGATATTAGTCTTGGTAGATATCATCGTCCTGTTTTTAGCCATTTGTACATGACAAATGCATCAACGTGGCCTTTTGAAGGGTGCTTGAATGCTCGTGGCAGCCGCCCAACAATATCAAACCCCAGCTTTTGCCAAAGCCGCACTGCACCTTTGTTGGTTGATGCGACGAAATTGAACTGCATGGCTTCATATCCCAGCTCAAGTGCCATTTTCTGAGAATGTTCGCACATGGCTGTTGCCAGGCCTTTGCCCCGAGAAAGAGGTGAGACCATATAGCCACAGTTGCAAACATGGCTACCGGGACCCGCTTGGTTCGTTTTGATGTAGTAAGTCCCCAAAATGCCTTCTTCGCTCTCTGCCACGAACGTCTTGCGGGGCATATCCATCCATAGTTTTTTCCCTTCTTCCTTCGTTACATCTGGTGGGTATGCGTATGTTTCGCCGGCAGATGCAATTTCACGGAAGATCGGCCAAATTTTTTCAAAATCGGATTTTGTTGCCTCGCGAATCAACACCGCAGATTCCTTTTCGAACATAATACTGCTAAAAGAAAGAATTCTCGATTTCAGTTTTTATCGTATCTGGAACTGTACCTATCTTGAGGAAGTTGGCATTTTGCGAAATATTACCGATATACTTCGTTGATTGCTTCGATACCACCTAAACACCTTTTTGGGCAAGTT
>JASFFF010000033.1:0-14058 GCA_050124445.1 Desulfosarcina sp. | reverse complement strand
ACATCTCCGCTGTTTTGAAAACGGGCACAAGCGAGTAAAACGACACTCATGAAAATCAGCGTCACGAGTAAAAAGGCCCTTTTGATGTTCGACTGGTGTTTCATTTGAAAACCCTCCGTCTCCTTGATCGTGTCCACGGCTTCAAGGACAACCTAGGCACGTTGGCGCACGCCGTCAATACATGTCGCACCGGCATCGGGTATGTAAACATGAATGCCTTTCATGGTGTCCATATTGACGGGCACGGATCATTGCGGTTACACATAGACACGCTTTCCATTTATGTATACAGACCAAGCTTTCAAACAATTAAGCAATCGGGATGACAATGAAAAATGAATTTGGACCGGATTACGCGTCTGTGGCGGATCCAGCTTTTGTATCCAAATACCAGGCACGGTGCCATTGTGGCGCGGTTCAATACGACGTGTGTGCGGATCCCGTGGATGCCAAACTCTGCCATTGCCTGGCCTGCCAGAAGCTGCACGGTGCACCGATGCAGTGGGCAGCCATCTTTCATAAGCGGGACGTTCGACTAACGCGAGGGATCGATCACCTGAGGTTTTTCAACAGTGAGCGCTGCAGGCATGAACGCATCCTGCCGTGCAAAGTCAGCTGCGGCCGCTGCGGAACGCTGATCGCCGACGAAGGACGCAACATGTGGCTGGCATTTCCCTCCCTTTTCGACTTCGGGCATGTTTCCAAGGTTCCGGCTGCATTCAAACCCACCTCTCATATCTTTTACGGTCTGCGGGTTGTGGACATAAACGACGATCTGCCCAAGTGGTCCGGCCATAAATATCACTCCGACCGGCTGTAATCGATCTGCCAGGTTTAGGGTTTGGCCCTGGAAAAATAGAGACCTCCCTGCCTTTGTCACCTGCGAATGACCGCAGATTTATTGTGCCAATATCGCTTTTGTGAAAAAACATGATCGATTTGAGAATGGGTTTTACGTCGCGCCTTCCCGTCCAAATCCAAAGTGCACCACCACGTTCGGGGAAGGGCATTTTTGAATTCTTCCATCGATTGTTACCGGTTCCAGGCACACGGCGTCCATCCGGATCGTCCTTTCCCCCGAGACGATACCCGTATACGGAATGACAATCCGTGGCCTAATTACTGACATTAATTGTAAAATTTCCCCTCAGAACACGGACAGGTAATTTCCAAATTCTTGTAATTATTCGTAAAATATTTTTGGCACAGCAAATGCTGATCATTGGGCCAAGCCAAGGGAATTCATAACCCACGGGTCTGAGCTGAATGCCTGCTGGTGACCGCTTGCTTCGGCACAACCAGCCAATCGCTGAACGGTGCTGCCACTCGCTTCTCATATTCCCGGACAAGCCTAGACGCCCAGAAGCTTGTCCTTTTGTTTGCTTGACGTGTCGCCATGGCTTTTGCCAGAGCGACCAATATGATCAAACAGATCGGCTACCTGTTTTAGCAGCATCATTTCGCCGGTTACAAAGCGATCTACTGTGTCAAGCGAGATTCAAGGAGGGCAGACAGATGCGTGACGCAAGCATGGTAAGCATGCAGGTAAACGATTTCACCCCGGAGGCGGATCAATCGTTGAGCGCCTGGCGTGCCATCGTCATTTTCTTGGTCTACTTTCTGGTGCAATTGGTTGTGGGTTTCGGCCTGGGTACTTGTGTCGGTGCCTACCTGGCTGCCACACGTGGACCTGCCGGTTCTTCAGCCATTTCCGAAGCCATGGCCCCCTTGATTCTTCCCATCAGCATGGTTGGTATCGTGGTGGCCGGCCTTCTTGCCTTCGGGATGACCAGGCGAACGCTGCCCGGCTCCCTCACACAGGGTGCCCTCGCCCCCATCGGCTGGCGGCCCTCTGCAATTCCGATGGTGGGCCTGGCCGGGTTAACGGGCGGTCTCCTTTCCTTCTTCTGCCTGTTTGTGCTCGTACCGGCCCATCCACCGGCTGAAGGACAGCAATGGGGGGTGTTGGCGGCTTCAGCCGCGATGGGTGGATGGACCCGCCTGCTCTGGGCCCTGCTGGCCCTTTTGCTGGCTCCACCCATCGAAGAATTTCTCTTCAGGGGGGTTCTTTTTAGCGGTTTGTCCAATGCGCTGGGACGTCAGGCTTCTGCTTTTTTGGTTACCGTCGTATTCGTCATCATGCACGCCACGGAAGCCCTTGGATATTGGCCGGTTTGGGCTTCACTTTGCCTGCTGGCGGGGGCCACTGTGCTATTCAGGATCCAGTCGCAGTCGCTGCTTCCAGCAATCGCTGCACACACTGGCTACAATCTGATTTTGGTGATCGCGGTATATTTCGGCGTCGGTCAATAAAAACATGCAACCTTCATGGTGTCCCCGCAGCCAATAGCAACGATTCGGACCCATACTTATCGTTACTGCCGGTATTTAAAGCCTGACGGCGTTGTTGCTGGGAAGCTTGGATTTAGAGCGCGGTAGGCAAAAAAAGCAGCGTCCCGGCCTGAAGCTGGCTGAAGTCTCTGATCTGGCTGCCGCTCAAGAGCTGCTTGGACGGCAGATAGTATACCGTTTTTGGATCCTTGTACTCACTGCCGGCGATGCGATAGGCCGAGCGATCTTTGCGCAGCCGAAAGGGGCCTTTGTACCCGATGATCAGTCTGGTTTTGACGGGCAAATCATCCCAGTCGTTAATGGTGGCACCATTTTTTATACGACCGGAAGGCAAAAAATAGATGGTTGTTTCCTGATTGTATGATCGCCCCGCCAAAGACCAGGCCGTGATGCCGCCAGATATGGTTTTCACAGGTCCATCGCCTTTTAATTCTTCAAGGCTGCCTGCCTGATTAAGCAACACAACCGTTTTGGCGGGTATGCGGTTCCAGCCGACCTTCTTGCCGATTTCATTGCCGGTGTAAAGCCGTCCGTTGGGGAACTTGTACACTGTGGCGCTGCTGTCATAATCCTCTCCAGCGATCAGCCAGGCCGTATTGTTTTTGGAAATGACGTTGGCGTCATCGGTTTGACGAACCACTTGCCGACCATAAAACACCCGCGCCAATTGGGCATCGGCCGTGAGCCGGCCGGCACGCACATCGGGATCATGGCTCCAGGTCTCCACCAGGCCCGCCTTGGCACGGATAAAATTTTTGGCGCAGCGCTTGCGGCCGCGATGATCTTTTCTGAACCATCGGTTGGGCAACCCGTAGGCCACCTGGCTATGCGTCAGCACCGCCCGGTCATCCAACTTGTAGACGCCCTGCAAGATGTCAATCAGAAGACCGATAGCCCGATACTGCTTTTCGGAGATGGGTGCATAATGATAACCGACCAGTTCGATGCCAATTGACACACGGCTCAGATCGGTTTGGCCATTCCACATGCTGCGGCCGGCATGGTCGGCCACCCATTGCTTGTCCATGATGCGGTAGGTGCGGCCGTTGCGGGCAATTACATAATGCGTGTGGCCGCCAAAGGTGCTGCGGCCATTTCTAAATTGTTTGCCTTTGGAGACCACCCTCAGGGTGTAGCTGAGGCCTAATTCCGAGGTGTGAACGATGATGTATTGTGTCTTTTTGCGTTTGACCTTTTTAAACCGGGGGTTCAACCGCGACCGATAGTCGACGATGGCGCGTTGGAAGCGGTCACGCTCGGCACGAGTGTATGCGCTGCAAATAGTTGGCATCATTAAAGAAAAGCCGATACATAAAACTGCAGCCAGCATCGATCGTTTTTTGGCCCACGCATACAGACTATTCATAGCGAGGCATTTATACGAAGCAGTCAAGCTGGCTGTCAACACGTGATCTGGATTTGGTTTTGGCATCCAGTGGTACGGTAAGCAATAAGATGGTATAAATACCAGCGATGCCATGGTATCGGAACCACGATAAGACCAGCCAAGGAGGAGCGTATGCAAGATGTTGTCATTGTAAGCGCCTGTCGCACGGCCATCGGTGCCTTTGGCGGCAGCCTGAAAAGCCTCAACGGAGCGGTTCTGGCCAGCGTTACCATGCAGGAGGCGGTACGCCGGGCGGGCATCGATCCGTCCATCATTGACGATGTGCGCTATGGCTGCTGCCTGGAGCACCATGACACCCTCAACGTCACCCGCGTGGGCGCCCTTATGGCCGGTATTCCGGATTCGGTACCGGCTGCCACGATCAACCGGGTGTGCATTTCCGGTATGGAGGCCGTCATCTCCGGCATGGCCATGATCCAGGCCGGCATGGCCGATGTGATTCTTGCCGGGGGGGTGGAGCACATGTCCGGCGTGCCCTACACCGTCCCCAGTGCCCGCTGGGGGGCCCGCCTGCAGGATCAGGGCTTTGTCGACGCCATGATTCATGCACTGCACTGCGGCTCCCACTTGCTGCCGCTGGACAGCGATGCGCCCATAGACACCAACCAGGCGCCGGCCAGCCATCTGCTGGGCAAACCCTACATCATGGGGCACACGGCTGAATTCGTGGCCCGGAAGCTGGGCATCACGCGCGAAGCGATGGATGAGGTGGCCTTGCGCAGTCAAAACAATGCCGAACGGGCCACCCATGACGGATCCTTTGCCGCAGAAATCGTTCCCGTGCCGGTGCCGCGGCGCAAGCAGGAACCGTTGGTCTTCGACAAGGATGAGCATTTTCGGCCCGGCCTGACCATGGACCATTTGCGCCGGCTGCCGCCGGTCTTTGTTCCCAAAAGCGGCACGGTCACTGCCGGCAACGCCAGCGGGATTAACGACGGCTCGGCGGCCATGCTGCTCATGTCTGCCGACAAGGCTCGGGAACTGGGCCTTGCACCCATGGCGAAAATCCGGGCCATGGGCAAGGGCGCCTGTCACCCGGCCATCATGGGCTTGTCGCCGGTGCCGGCCGTGAAGGATATGACCGATCGCAGTGGACTCACGATCACCGATTTCGAGCGGGTTGAGGTCAATGAAGCCTTTGCCGCCCAATACATCGGCTGCGAGCGCGAACTGGGTTTGACGCGTGAGATCACCAACGTCAACGGTTCGGGCATCGGACTGGGGCATCCGGTGGGGGCCACCGGCTGTCGGATCATGGTTACCTTGCTGTATGCCTTGAAAAACAGTGGAAAAGGCCTGGGCCTGGCCACCCTATGCGGCGGCGGTGGGGTCTCCATGGCTTGCGCCTTGGAGATGCTTGAATGAGCCAATGGGCATGCGCTGGTCAAATCGCTCAACCACCGGTTTGAAGCTGAGATGGCGGACGAACGATCGGGTGCGTTGCGAACGTTTCAGCCGTGATAGGCTGTGTGAGCGACCGTTTAATTTAGCCAGGTCACCGCTCAGGCAATCGCCCATCGCCCAATACATGAAATTGAATTGTTTGAACCGAATTCTAAGCAAGTGGGCGGTGACAATCTTTGTCACCAGGGCTGACAAAAACTGTTCGAGGATCGACCCTGGCTGGTTGCCTCAATACACCCCGTCGCCTGGTATCTACGGTGCTTTTTACACGGGCCTGCCGTGATAACCGAACATACCGGCATCCCCTCTCCACCAGACGGTACATGTCGCGGCAAAAGCCCTTTTTGGCTTGTTTATCTGCGGATACCCGTTGCTACAGCCATATATGGCCGCACCCTGAAACGGGCGGCTTACCTAACGATCTCGCCTGCTTTAAAAAAAAGTTACGACCATCTTGGTGTGTCTGGCATGAAGATGGCATTACCTCGCTGCGTGATGCGTTACGGACAGCCGGACAAGCCGGCGCCAGGAGAACCTGAAGTGACCAGCAAAACGTTTTTCATAACCTGGCGTTGTTGAGGGTTAGAAATCTGTTGTTTGATGGATTGTCCCTGCATGCGGCACAGTGGGCGCCATCTTAGAAAGCATTGCCCATGGGTAGGGACAGCCGGGCCGACAACCCGGTCAAGGGAAATTATCAACGGTTGGAATTGACAGATAAGCTTAAAGTAAGGACACGATCATGAAAATGGGATCCAACCAACAATCGCGGTGGATGATTCTTGGCATTCTGGTGCTGCTGGTTTTGTTCTGGGGCTGTAAGCAAAGCGAAACCGCTGAGCCCGTAGTTACACCGATAACCACCAAACCATTGAGCATCTTCATTCTCAGCCCGCTCAATGATGATACCAACTTACAAGGCGAGGAAATCTATTTTTCAGCCGATATCGGGGAAGAGTCCCTGGCCGATAATCAAGTAATTTGGACGTCTAATCTGGATGGTGAGATCGGTCACACACCATCATTTAAATCCAGTCACCTGTCGGAAGGCATGCATACCATCACAGCGACGCTCAAGGACCCAATGGGCAATGAGGCATCCCATTCGTTGATCGTGACCGTTGAGAAATTTACCCATGCAGCCCATTACAAGAAGCATTACGATCTGAACCCGCGCATAGGCGACGAGGCCATCGATCTCAAAACCGTCGATAGAATTCTCAGGACAACCAAGAATTTTGACCGGAAAAATTTGAGCGGGCTCGACTTGTCCGGAAAAAAATTCAGCGGCATCTCATTTGCGGACGCATTTATGGTCCATACCAATTTCTCTAATTGCGAATTTAAGAATGTGAACCTCAAAAACGCAAGAATTGACCATGCGAACCTGTCCAATGCCAAACTTCGCCAGGTGAATCTCACCAATGTTGACTTCAGTGATGTCAATTTGAGTGGTGTGAATTTTTCTGGGATGTATCTGAGAGAATTCAAAATGGCCAATGCCAACCTCTCAGGGTGCAATTTTTATCAGACGGATCTTTCCTATGCGGACTTGTCCAACGCCGTGCTCAAAGCGGCCAACTTTGAAAAAACAGTATTGATAAAGACCCAATTGGTCAACGCTGACCTTTCTGAGGCAAGAATTTTCGGTGCCAAGCTGTTGAATACCAACTTTACTGATGCCAATCTCTCCGGTGCCGCCATCAGCAACGTCGTCATTGTTGACTGTGATTTGCGTGGCGTCAACTTGAGTTCGGCCAGTTTGATCAATGTTGATATGAACAATGCGAATCTCTCGGGCTCACAATTGTCAAATTTGAATCTCAAGCAGGTCAAACTCTATGGCACCAATTTCAGGGATTGTGATTTGTCCAGATCAGACCTATCCAATGCCAATTTGGTGGATGCAAATTTTACCAATGCCCAACTAAACACAGCCAATATGACCAATGCCATCCTTAAGCGGGTCAATTTCCGAGATGCGGATCTTGATGGGGCGATCCTGACCAACGCCAATCTTGAAGACGCGATACACATCGATAAGGCCAGGAATCTGGAAACAGTGATTGGTTTTTAAGCATCAAGCCACCTGCTATTCGGGTGATCCTTGACTCCCTGGCAGCGTCTGACGGGAAAGGCTCATCCAGCACGTCCGCGCTTTTTGTGCCGGTGTTGACAATGGCGACGTATCGTAATACAGCTTGCTTTTCAGCACCCTGTTAATAATGCTTTCGAACGGGAAGCATTCACTCTATTATAACTGCGGTTGAGCATATAAACCCACCGTTGCTCGGAGGAGGCCAAATGGCCAGGATCCGCAAATGTAAATTGTCCTGGGAGGCATCTGCTTCAGAAAATGTAATCGGCTACAAGCTGTATTGGTCCATGGGCACCGAGGTCAGCTATGATTCCAAATCATTAAAATTGGGCAACGTTACCGAGATATTGCTTCCCGATGATGTCGTGTTGTCAGACGGTCCGGTGATGTTTGGCGTTACGGCCGTTGACAAAGACGGCAATGAATCAGACATGGTCACCATCGACGAACCCTACCAGATGCATGTCCCGGAGGCACCGGTCGTGCTCTCCATCAAGCCATCGGATGATTTCAGGCTGGTCGACCCGGCAGACGCGCCAGGCGACAAAAGGCCAATGGGGGCCCCCATCCATACGGAATCCGGTGACGACGATGATCCCCTGGCCCAAGCCATCGAAGGCGAGGGGGACAGCCGGCCCGCCAAGATGAAATATTACGACGATCTCGGCTATCGACAAACGACGTGATTGCCCGGCAAGGAGGGCCGTGGATGAAGGATCATCCCGCGGTACCGGCCAAGGCCTCCTCGGCCAGTTCACCCACCCTGGCAGCTGTCATTCTCTGGCCGCGGTAAAGACGCAGCAAGCCAGGGTCGGTCAATCGAAGCGATAGTAACGGGCGCACGGTATCATCCAGGATGGGGCCGGTCGCCCAGACGGCCGTACCGCGCAGATAGGGGTCGGACGATTGATAGAAGGCGGGCAGGAAGGGAAGGGCTGGTTTGGCCAGCATCGGACGGGCATGGGCCAGTCGGCCCACGCCCCACAGCGAACCACGCTGCAATCGTTCGTGCTCGAGGAAATTGCCGGCCGGGTTGACGTAGGAGATCAGAATGCAGGCGAACTCATCTGCCAGGCGGGCATGTACGGCGCTAATTTCTCCCATTGCTTCGGGAGATCCCCAACCGATACCGCCGGATTCATCATTGAGATTCCACATCAGCCGGCGCATCACGACCCGCGCCGATTCCAGATCATGATCGGCCAATTGGCTCACAACGGTTCCCATGGCGGTAACGGCCCGCCAACGGAGCTGCTCATCTCCCGAATAGAAAAATGAGAACAGGGGGTTGACTGCTTGACGGCCGGGTATCTGCCGGAGAGCCTCGAGGGCCGTTTCGATGCGGTCCGCTCGAAGCAGCTTTTCAATGCGGACTTTAAGTTGGCGGTAGCCCATTTTGATGTTCCTGTTTTCGGTGCCTGAACGCCGCCGTGACCGCCCCGCCGCAAACGGGTTAGAAAGAGATGACGTTGAACCCGGCTTCGATGTAGCGGGACATGGCGGGGTGGCCGGACATGTCGTCAAGCAGCATCAACCCCTGGCGTGTGGCTTCGTCGATCGTGCCCATCTTGTGGGCGCAGCCTTTGCACACACCGTCTACGATCCCTTCCGATTTGGCTTGCTCCCACAGTTTATGCTGCGGATGATGCGCTTCGGCCATTTGGGGCAGTAGGCCGGTCGCGGCTCCCTCGACGATAATGCGTGCATCCATGCCCTTGGCCTTCATGTCCAATCCATTCAGCAGAACATGGATGAAGCATACCGGATCGCCGTTGAAAACGAAAAGCGCTGCTTTGTGCATGTATTCCTCACTATTGTTATAAAGCGTATATCTAAAGTGCCTCCCACACAATACAGTCTACAGGGCAGTATTTGATGGCCTCGTTTACAGCTGTCTCCGGATAATCATCCATCTCGACCACCTGGATGTACCCGGCCTCGTTTTCCTGAAACACGTCCGGGCAGAGTTCCACGCAACCCATGCAAAGGGTGCAGATACCGATATCAACAACAGGGATTTTCATGGATGCAGTTTCCAGATCATGCCAACGGCATGGCCATACCAAAGGGTGGGCAACACAGGCGCCTATTAAGCAGCATTGACTGCCTGACCGATCTTTTTACCAAAGTCGGTGCAGGCATCGATTCCGTCACTATCGGGAACGTATTGCAGCCTCGGGCCGGGGTCGACCATGTTGAAATTCATGGCCGTCAATTCTGCTGCCACCTGCTTCACCGCTTCACCGCTCCAACCATAGGAGCCAAAGGCGCCACCGATTCTATTCGCCGGCTTGCTTTCTCCCACGTGGTGCATGATGCGCGGCAGAGCCCCCGAGTGGTCCATCTCGGTGTGGTTGCTGATGACAACGTCGATGGTCTTGGGGTCGATGATTTGGGAAATGTTGCCGATCAGCTGGTCGGCGAAGGGCGCCTTTACCGTGTCGATGAGGGCGACTTTTTCGTCGATGACCAAAAAAGCGTTGTAGCTGGTCCCCCGATCGGTGGAGTAGCCATGAAAGTCCCTGATATTCCAGTCGGTAACACCGACATCGTAGATGCCGTCTGTAATTTTCGTCGGTTTCATGTGTCTTCCTGCCGCCGTTTTTCGTGGCCCATATCGCTTTAGAGATAAAATAATACGAAAGATTTAATTTGGCCATGCAACGGGTGCTGTTAACGGCCAGGGGCTAAATCTTTCAGCAATAAAGCTTCATCCGGGTTGTCCATTTGTCAACTGGCGAGCCGGCTACATAAAAAGGCACGTTGCCTGTTTGCGCATCGTCAGCCAACCCGATGCGTTGCTGACGAGGCAACTGCCGCTAACTGACATATAAGCGAAATGCCCTTTTCCTGAATGGGAAAAAGGGCATTCAAAACGTGATGGGTCGCTGGGACCGTCCCTTCGGCGATGAGAAGATCAATCCTCTTTTTCGAAATCGTCTTTGCCCGCGCCGCAGACCGGGCATTCCCAGTCGTCTGGTACGTCCTCCCACTTGGTGCCGGGAGCCACACCATTGTCGGGGTCACCTGCTTCGGGATCGTAAACATAACCGCAAAGCGTGCATACATACCTGTCCATTGATTACCTCCATATAGTTATACGTTATGGGTTGAAACGCCTCGCCCGAAGGCGATGAGTACAATGCTGGAGCAGATGGTAAAGCATGTTGAAGCATCATCGTGCGCGGTGCATACGATGAATTTCCTTTACCACAGGGGTTACGGCCTGTCTAATCCAAAGTTGTCAATTGTTGCTGGCAAGCGCCTTAGCCAAGGGGCTTGAACATCTTTTTTCCCGCACCGCAGATGGGACATTTCCAATCATCGGGCAAATCGTCAAAGGCGGTTCCCTTGGCAATTTTGCCTTTGCGGTCTCCCTTGTCGGGATTGTAGATGTATCCGCAGTTAGACGTCTGACACTGGTACATCTCATGGGGTTCAGCCATTTTTTTCTCCTTTGTTAGCGCTTTACGGGTTTTTCAATAAGGGCATCAGCTGATCGGTGTGTGCCTGAATATCTTGGCGCAACCGGTCCATCCCATCATCGTCTGAGGGCGCTGTCTCGGCCAGCGTCCAGCGAATGGTTTTTAGGCCTTGATCCGATATCGCCGCGTCTGCAGCATCAAGGCTGATTACCAGATCAGGCCTGGCGCCGAAAAAGGCTTGATCGACGGGTTTCGGTTGGCGATAGCCTAAATCCACGCCATTTTTCGTCATGGCCCTGAGCATCGGTGCCTGAAGATCGGCTGCCGGAGAACAGCCTGCAAAATCGGTTCGAATGCGGTCACTGTAGCGTTGCTGGGCCATGGCCGCCGCCATGGGTGCCCGACAGGCGCCTTGCGACGATACGAAGAGGACTTTTTTGCGCGTGACCAAAGGCAGGACGGCGGTTTGGATGGCCGCGTCGACGTCCGCCGCCAAAGGTGCGTGCCGGCTGATGGCGCCCTTGGCTTCAATGCCGCGGTAGGTAAGCGATACCGTCGGGCTGGCATTGATGGCATCGAAAAAATAGTTGGCGGTCAGGCGAATCCCGTCGAACAATTGCCGTCCTTGGGATGCGGCTACGCTGAACAGCAGCCCCTTGCGGGTGGCGGCCAACGGATCCTGGAGCCGGAAAATATATTTACGGGACCAGAGTGTCTGGCATCGATCGATGAGGACTTTGAGCTGGGCCGACACGCCATAGAAATAAACCGGTGATGCGGCTACGATCAGATCCGCTTTTCGAATCAACCCAAAGACCTCTGTTGACATGGGATCGTCAATGATGACGCAAGTGCCGTGCTTTTCACAATATCCGCAGCCTTTGCACGGTACAACACCGCTGCGGGCGGCCTGGATGGTACGGACAGTTGCGCCGGCCCGGGCAGCCCTGCCCATAAAGGCGGCCATAAACGTGTCGCTGTTGCCGCCTTTGCGGGGGCTTCCCTGTAACCCTAAAATTAACATGATTGCATGTTTCTCACAGCTACCATCGTTGGGCGAACCCTATCTTATGTGACAGGTGGCACAGGTGACCGGGCCATGGGCTTGGCCTACCCTCTTGGCCTTTCTATGGCACTTGATACACTGCTGATTCATCACTTTTTTGGGTTTGATGGCCCCTTTATCCTTGAGCGTTTTGATTGCATCGGTTTTTTGGGGGAAGATGCCATGACAGATGTTGCAATCTTTCAAGGTCGCCTGGTGTTTGGCGTGAGGAAAAGGCACTTTCCCCCGTTTGCCCCCGTAGATGTCGATCCGGTCCGGCCCCTGGCCGGCGGCATCTGCTGCAGCCAGGGGCAGCATGAGGCCCATCACTAAGGCAAGGATCAATACAAGCAAGTCACGGTTCATACAAGGCTCCGGATGTTGGCGGTTTATTCCAGGCCGCCGCTGGTTGGCCGCTGCGCCCCTTGGCAGGCAACCCGAAAGGCGATGCGGTGGTCTTCACATCAATTAGTACATCTCCTCATGGGCCAGATCGGCATCCGTCACCTTGACGCTGAACAGCTTGTAGGCCCAGATTTGGTAGGCCAGCACCACGGGCACGAAAAGCAGGACCACGATCAGCATGATTTTGAGGGTTAAGGGGCTTGATGAGGCATTAAAGGCGGTCAAGCTGTAGGCCGCATCCACACTGGAAGGGTACAGATTGGGAAACAGGCCGATCACGCCAAAAAACGTACAGGCGACGATCGTGACCGCCGAAGCCAGCCATGCCATCAGGAAGGCGCGCTGCATCAAAAAATACTTGATGCCCACGATGGCACCCACGGCAATGGCCGGTACCAAAAACAGCACTGGATTTGCCAGGTAATTGTCGTACAGCGGGGTGAAGATATAAGTCGCCGCCAGAAAAACCACGGCCACCCCGGTGAGTACCGGCCACAGTTTGCCGGCCAGGCGCTCGGCCCGGGCGGCCAGATCGCCATCGGTCCGGACGGCGAGCCACAGGCTGCCATGCACCAGAAAGAGGCCCAAGAACAAGACCCCGCCCAGCAATCCATAGGGATTGAGCAGCGTCAGCAGATTGCCCAAATAGATCCCATCCTGATCGAAAGGAATGCCCTTGAATATGTTGGCAAAGGCCACGCCAAACAGAACGGCTGGCAAAAGGCTGCCCACGAAGATGCAGGTATCCCACACCTTTTTCCATGCCGGGCTGTCCACCTTGTTGCGGAATTCGAAAGAGACACCCCGAAGAATCAGGGCGAAGAGGATCAGCATCAGTGCCGAGTAAAGGGATGAGAACATGACCGCATAGACCAGTGGGAAGGCAGCGAAGGTGACGCCACCGGCGGTCAGCAGCCACACCTCGTTGCCGTCCCACAGCGGCCCCATGGCGTGGATCATCATGTGTTTGTCACGTTCCGATTTGCCCAGGAAGGGATAGAGTGAGCCGATTCCCAAATCGAAGCCGTCCGTCATAAAAAAAACCGCCCAGAGCAGGCCCCACAGAAAAAACCATACGGATTGTAATAGCATGTATTCCCCCGTGATTTGTTTTGATCGATCGACTTCCAACAGCCATGATGGTCAGGATCAAACGGCCGGCTCCGGTCCTTTGGAGACACATTTGGCGATCAGATAGAAACCGGCGATTCCCAGCAGACCATAGACCAGGATGAAACCCACAAGGGTGGTCATCACCTGGGCAGCCGCTACCGGCGATACGGCATTGGTGGTTTTCAACAGGCCGTAAACGATCCAGGGTTGGCGGCCGACTTCGGCCAGCACCCAGCCCATCTCCACAGCCAGGTACGGCAGCGGGATGGAAAATAACATGATCCACAGATACCAACGCGACTCGACCAGGCGCTTTCTCAAAAACAGGCCCACCAGGGTGAGTAAGGGAAACAGGGTACCCAAGGCAACCATGGTTCTGAAGGAGATGAAGGTGGGCAGCACCGGCGGCCGTTCATCTTTGGGAATGTCTTTCAGACCGGTCACCGGTGCACTGATGTCGTGGTGTCCCAGCAGGCTCAGAATGCCGGGCAAACGGCCGATTTCGATCAAGTTGCGTTCGTTTTCTTCATCGGGAATGGCGAAGAGGACGATGGGGGCCTCGGTTTGGGTCTCCCAATGCGATTCCATGGCGGCCAGTTTGGCCGGTTGGGTCTCAGTGACATGTACCGCGTGCAAATCGCCGGTAACGATCACGACGATTGAGGATGCCAGCCCTACCACCAAGCCGATGGTGAATGACCGCGTGAAGAAACGGATGTGCTGGTTTTTCAGCAGATGCCAGGCACTGATGCCCATGACGAAAAAGGCGGACAGCAGAAAGGCGGAGGGAATGGTATGGGCAATTTGC
>JASFFF010000032.1:0-14245 GCA_050124445.1 Desulfosarcina sp. | reverse complement strand
TGATGCCAGCGAATGGGCCGACAACGACAATGACGGCGTCGGCGACAACCAGGACACGGATGACGACAACGACGGCATGACCGACAGCTGGGAGCTCAGCTACGGGCTGGATCCGCTCAGCGATGCCGATGCCGGACAGGATGCCGATGGTGACGGGGTGAGCAACCTGGCCGAATTCCACGCGGAAAGCAACCCGACTGCGGCCCCGGCCAACACGGTCCCGGATGCGCCGGTGATCGATACGGCCGTGCAGACCGAGCGGGTCGGTCTGACCCCGGTACTGGTTACCGACGCCTACTTTGATATCGACAATGACGACCATTTCCAGTCCCGGTGGCAGATCAGCACCGAATCCAATTTTGCCACCCTCATTTTGGATGAGACGTGTCACTCCCAGCTGACGGCCTACACGGTTGGCGACATGGTGCTGGACGCCGACACTGTTTATTACTGGCGGGTCAAGTTCGTCGATGAACGCAATGGTGCCTCGGAGTGGTCGCCAACTGCAACCTTCACCACCCTCGCTGTGGAAGATTCAGATGACAGGGATATCAATGGCATTCCCGACGCCCAGGAAGTCGACGCGTCAGCGGATGTCGATGAAGACGGGATCCCCGACTGTCAAGAAGCCAATATCATGAGCGTCAACACTGTCGAGGGGCAAACCATGGTCGGCGTCGAGCCGCTGTCCAGCGATGTCACGCTGGTTTCCATTAAATCGCTGCCCACGGATTCGATTCCCGACAATTCGGTGAAAATGGGATTCGGTCTGATCGGTTTCAAGCTGTATTTGCATAACCAGGCGACCACCGCTGCGGTCAAAATCCATTTCGGTAAAAAGGTTCCCCAGGACGCGACGCTGTACAAATACATGACCGATACGGGCTGGCAGGTGTACCCCAATGCCGTTTTCTCACCCGATAGAAAGTCGGTCACCCTGATGCTGGTCGATGGCGGCATGGGTGATGAAGACGGTGTTGAAAATGGCGTGATTGTCGATCCCTCCGGGGTTGCCTATACCGTCGATAATGCCTCTTTTTCAACTGCCGGCGATTCCTCAAGCGGCAGCGTCAGCAGCGATGACAGGAGCTGTTTCATTTCTGCTGGGACCACCGGTGCGGGCATGAACGAAACCGCGGCCCTGGTCGTTGGTCTATTGACGGCCATGATCGCGGTGGGTGCATGTTTCTTGTTTGTGCGCCCATCCATCCAGACAGATAGAAGGTAGACCCGGACAGCGGTTATTATGAAAATTTGTTGATTGCCGCAACCCGGCAAAAAATGACGATCCCCTTGATGGGCTGCCATCAGGGGGATCCATTTTTCCAAAGGCCCTATTATGGCCGCTACAAGCGGCCAGATGGATTCTGGGGCGGCTGATGCCCAGTAGATGAAGGGTGGTGGTGTTTTTCTTTTCAGTCGCTCATCACACCGGGGCGGGTGTTTTCAGCAGCGCAAGCGTGCACTGTCTGAACGGTTTTTATTTTGCCGATAACAGGTTTGCTGAAGGATCGACCCGCATTCGCCGGATCAGGTCCAGGGCAATTGTTGCCACCCGGTCTGATGCGCCGGCACCGCCGAGAAGCCTTCTAACAAGGGGCAGTTGGGATTCAATGCGTCTCAATTCATTCTTGCTTTTAACCATGTGGACCACTTTCCTGGCGATGGTGTGCGGTGAGGCATCGTGCTGGATCAATTCGGGCATTAATTCCTTCTGGACGATCAGATTGACAAGCCCGATATATTTGACCTTGATGAGCCATTTTCCCAGCAAGTAGCTAAACGGAGACACCTTGTAAACGATCACCAGGGGAAGGCCATAAAGGGCTGCCTCCAAGGTCACGGTTCCAGATGCGGCTACCAGCATCCGGCTCCTCGCAAATACCTGTTCGACACCTCCCCTGACCATCTCGATGTCCAGTGTTGAACGATATCGACGGACAAGATGGATGATTTGATCTTCTCTGATGGATTCGGAACATGAAACCAGAAACCGGGTTGCTGGTAGGCTTCGGGTGACGATTTGGGCTGCTTGGAGCATGATCGGCAGCAGGGTCGATACTTCTTTTTCTCTCGATCCAGGCAACAGGCCGATGGTTGGCTTGGCTGTATCGGCAAGTACTTCACGGCGGCTCGGCTGCGGGGCAATTCTATCTAAGAGGGGATGACCAACAAAGGTGACCGGAACCTGATGCCGACGATAAAAGGAAGCTTCAAAGGGCAGAATCACCGCCATGTGGTCGACCAGGCGTTTGATTTTTTTTACCCGGTTCTGGCGCCAGGCCCAGATTTGGGGACTGATGTAGTATAATACCGGAATGTCCAGCTTTTTGGCCGCAGCCGCAGCATGAAAATTAAAGTCGGGAAAGTCGATCAGGATCAACAGATCCGGTTTGATGCGCTGCAGGGCCTTTTTGACAGCAGCCATGGCCCGGTATATGGTCGGCAGTTTTGAAATCACCTCGGTGATGCCCACGACGGAAAGGGCCTCGGCGTCGACGAACGTTCGGACGCCTTCTTTTTGCATGGCGCTGCCGCCAATACCGAAAATGAAGGCATCAACAGCCTGTTTTTTGATGGACTGGGCCAGTTTGGCGCCGTGTAGATCGCCGGATGCTTCGCCGGCAATGATCATTATGCATGTGAGTGGCATGGTCGCAAACCGTTGGCATCAAGACACCAGGTGCTGGCTGGTTTCTTTTATTTGTTCCATGATCGACAGGGCGGTCTCCAAGGCGTCGCGGCCCATCTGGCCGGTTACCAGGGGCTGCCGGCGGTGTTTGACGGATTGGACGAATGATTTCAGTTCATCGTCCAATGCATCGCCTTTTTTGAAATTCAGGTGATCAATGGCCATGCCGGGAATTAGGCCCTCCGATTGATCGGCGTCCGGATAAACCAAGGTGATATTATGGTTGGCGAAGTCAATGGAAATGTAGGCCTCTTTCTGGAAAAGCCGTAGTTTGCGCTCATTTTTGGCTGAAATCCGGCTAGCGGTCACATTGGCGACCGCTCCGTTGACAAACGACAGTCTTGCGTTGGCGATATCGATCGTGTCTGATATGACCGAAATGCCGGCCGCATGAACGCTTTTTATGTTAGCGCCTACCAAGTTCAAGATCAGGTCAATGTCATGAATCATCAGATCCAGAACCACGCTGACGTCGGTGCCTCGCCCCTGGAAGATGCTGAGTCGGTGGGATTCGATGAATCGAGGGCGGTTGATCTTGCCTTCCAGGGCCACCACTGCCGGATTGAAGCGCTCCAAATGGCCGACCTGGATGATTCGTCCCTTGGATTCGGCGATTTGGATCAATTCATCTGCATCAGCAAGATCGCTGGTAATGGGCTTTTCGATCAGGACATCGACATCTTTGTGCAAAAAATCTTTGGCAATGGTAAAGTGGGCCGGTGTCGGCGCAGCGATGCTGATGGCGTCGACTTTACCAAACAGTGATCGATGGTCGTTATAATAGGCGGTGTTGTTCTCATCGGCAACACGCCGGCCTTGAGCTGCATCCGGATCAACCACCCCAACCAGATCGGCATCCGGCATCCGGTTGTATTTTTGTGCGTGAAACTTTCCCAAATATCCCACACCGACGACACCAACGCGCAGATTGTCCATTTTCGTTCCTAATTGGTTGCCAAGGTCTTCAGTCCATCGTCGTTCAATCCGTGATGCTCATTCGCAGACGATGGCAATGTCATTTTCGTTGGCCAGACGAATCATTTCCGAGCGGTCAAAAACAACCGTGCGTTGGGCTTCGACAGCCAAGGCGCGGACATCGCTCTGGATCATGGTTTCAATCGTTTTCACGCCTACCGAGGGTACATCGAATCGAAAATCCTGATTGGGCTTGCACACTTTTACCAATACGGCTTGGCCATTGCCCAGGCGGCCGCCCCGCTCAATGGTGGCATCCGTGCCGTCGATGGCTTCCACTGCCAATATGGATCCGCCGCCGACCACCACGCTTTGACCAATATCCAGACGGCCAATTTCTCTGGCGATGGCAAAGCCCATGGCGATGTCTTTGTGTTCGGATCGCGACGGTTTCCGGCTCGTCCAGACCCCCTTGACGGCGAGTAAATCAGGCAGGAGAAATGTCGACGATTCAATGGCGATGCCCTCTTTTTCAAGAGTGTCCGCAAAGGCGCGCATAATGGCGTCATCGTGGGTGTGGCGCATGCCCGCAATGATGGATATGGCTTTCAAGTCCGGCTTCAGGTCTGTAAACAGCCGCGTCTTGCGCACGGCCCCCAACATGACGGCACGCCTAACGTCATGTTGCTTAAAAAATTTGATCAGCCGCTTTACCTGGCCCAGGTGAAGCCATTGCATTTTATCGGCCATTTGTGAGAGCGCGGGATCCGCCTCGTTGACATAGGCCGCTGTGTATATGCGAAAGCCCTTTTTTGCGGCAGCTTTGGAAAAGAGTATGGGGAATTGACCGCTGCCGGCGATAAGACCGATCTTCTCATCCATCCGATTGTGCTTCACTGGTGACGCCATTCGATCCGTATCACGTATGGAACTAACGGGTTACCCCTCGAGAGGACGCCCTGATAAAACTGATAAATGCTTCAACTTCGGGAAGCATTTCAACTTGGGCCTTGACACGTTCGATGGCTTCGTTGATGGTCAGTCCATACCTGAATATAATCCGATAGGTTTTTTTCAATGCAGTCAGGGCTTGGGGTGAAAACCCATGTCTTTTCAGGCCAACCCGATTGAGCCCATGCAAAATGGCCCGATCGCCGGCGGCAATCACGTATGGAGGAACATCCTTGACCACAGCGGATTTACCGCCCACAAAGGCATAGTCGCCGATCCGGACAAATTGATGGATGGCCACCAGACCACCCACCGTGGCGTGATCCCCGATGGTAATATGGCCTGCCAGGGTGGTATTGTTGGCCAAAACGACCATTTTGCCTACCCGGCAGTCGTGGGCGACGTGGGTATAGGCCATCAAGAACGATTTCTCACCGATCTCAGTGATGCCGCTGCCCTTTTCGGTGCCTCGGTGAATGGTGACGAATTCTCTGATGGTTACGTCCGGCCCAATAATGACCCGGCTTTCCTCTCCTCCGAATTTCAAATCCTGGGGGATGGCACCGATGGCTGCGAATTGAAAGATTCGGCATCCGGGTCCGACGGTGGTATGGGGGTCGATGACCACATGGGGACCGATGTGGGTGCCTTTGCCGATAATCACATCGTCACCGATAATTGAATAGGCACCAACGACGACGTCGTCGGCAATCGTTGCATGGGTACTGACGATTGCAGTGGGATGAATCATATTAGTCTCCATAGGCGGCCATCAATGTTGCTTCGGCAACCATATTTCCATCCACCTTGGCAACACCGGCCATTTTTACGGCTCTGGACCTGAGCTTGAGCATTTCCAGATCGAGAATCAACTGGTCGCCGGGGACCACCGGTTTCCTGAATCGCACCTTGTCGAATCCCATAAAATAGATCACCTTGCCTTGCTTCTCCTTAGGAAGCGATTGGCTGACCAGAATGCCGCCGGCCTGCCCCATGGCCTCTACAATGAGTACACCGGGCATGATGGGTGTTCGAGGAAAGTGGCCCTGAAAGAACGGTTCGTTGATGGTCACATTTTTCAGGGCCACGATTCGTTGTTCCTTAACCAGTTCGATCACGCGGTCAATCAGCAGGAAAGGATAACGGTGAGGCAGCTGTTGTAGTATGGTTTTAATATCAATTACCGTCTCCATAGGCCAAACGCTACTCCAGTTCAATCGTTTTCGATGATGGATTTAATCTTGGCGATCGATTTCTCCAGGGAGGCGAACTTCTTCTTTAGATCCGGCAGGGTCGGGATGATCTGTTGAACGCGCAGCCATGTTCGGTGCGGCATGGCGGCGTTGGCGGATGAGACCACCTGACCGTCGGGTATGGATTGAGCAACCCCGGTTTTTGGCCCCACGGTGGCATGGTTGCCGATGGACAGATGCCCTGAAATGCCGGCCTGGCCGGCAAGAATGACGTGGTGACCCAGTTCGGTGCTGCCGGCAATCCCGACCTGGGCGACGATTACACTGTCTTCACCGACGGTCACGTTGTGGGCGATATGCACCAGATTGTCTATCTTCACACCCCGTTGAATCCAGGTTTTTCCGAAGGTCGCGCGGTCGATGGCAGTGCAGGCCCCGATCTCGACGTCATCGTCAATTTGAACGATGCCAATCTGTGGGATCTTGTAATATCGGCCGTCCTCAGGCACAAAGCCGTAACCGTCGCTGCCGATAACCGTCCCTGGATGAATGGTCACCCGATTTCCGATACGACAGCCGTTCATGACGGTGACATTGGGATGAATGACCGCCTGATCACCGATGGTCACGTCATTACCGATGAAAACCCCGTTTTGAAGGATCGCCTCCGAACCAATCGAAACCCGATCGCCGATGGTTGCGAACGCACCCACAAAGGCGCCGTCGCCGATGCGAACATCACTGCCCACACGGGCCGTGTCGTCGATGCCCGCTGGCGGTGAGGCTGTCGGGTGATAGAGCAGGACCACCTGGGCAAATGCCAACTGCGGGTTGCTGACGCCGATCAGGTTTTTTCCGGAAGCCTCGAAGCCTTTGGGGACGATAATGGCTCCTGCCCGACAAGCGTCAATTTGCTTTAAAAACTTCTTACCGCTGGCAAAAGTGACTTGAGAAGCGTCGGCCGTGTCAAAAGGGGCGACACCGTCTAAGCGTTTCTCTTTGTCTCCGAACGCGTCTCCACCGATGGTTTCGGCAATGGTTTGGAGAGAATAGCTGGGTGGCACGATATATACCTGTAATTATTGTTTTTTATTTTCTTTTTGATTCTTGGCATAGCGCAGGTTGAATTTTTTTATGACTTCATCGGTGATGTCGATGGTGTTTGGGGCATAGAGAACGCCACGTTTATCCATGATCATCAGATAACCACCCGATTTGCCAATTTCATTGATGACTTCCAGTGTTTCAGCTTGGAGACCGCCCATCAATTTCGTCTGGATCCCCTGCAGCTGCTCCTCGTACTTTTTCTGCAAAGTCTTAATGTCATTGACCTTGATCCTGAATTCGCGCTCCTTCTCTTCACGCATCTCTTTGCTCATCACCAAGGCTTCGCGCTCCAATCGCTTTTTCAGCTCTTCTATTTCAGCGCCTTTGGTTTTCAGCTCGCTTTCCATTTGTTTGCCCTGCTCGGTGATTTGTTGCTTGATTTCCTTTCCGGCCTCGGAATTTTCAAATAAGCGCTTGAATTCCACCACGCCGATCTTGGCCACATCGGCGCACCAGCCGGAGCCACCCAGCAAGAAGACTACCATGCATGTCAAAATAATCCATTTGGTTACCGCTCGCATACAATCCCCTTTCCTCGTCGTACCGATCTTTTTTGCTATCCTGTGTAGCATTATTAACCGCTTTTAATCAAATGGTTGTTGATTGATGAAATCAATTGGCGGCCTTGATCAGAATGCGCCCCCCATGGCAAATTCCCAGTTGACGCTTGAATCTTCGCCAAATTCTTCGATGGGATCCAGGATATGGCCGCCTTCAATGCGGATCGGGCCGATGGGGGAGTACCATCGAATGCCGTATCCGGCAGCCTGGCGCAGATTCCCCAAATCGATTGAATCCTCCGCACGATATACATTACCTGTATCATAGAACACCACACCGACAATACCTAGATCTTTAAACAAGGGGTAGGTAAGTTCAAAGTTGAATTGAACATACTTTTCCCCACCCTCTTCGGCGATTTGGCCGGCACTGTTGATGGTTTTGATATTAATGCCTTGAAAATCAAAGCCGCGCACCGAATTGAGGCCGCCCAGATAGAATTTTTCATAGTCTGGTAAAATAAATCCGGATATCTCTTCAACCAATCCGGCTTCACCGTGCAGAAATGTCACCAACCCCTTGTATATCGGAATGTACCAACCCAGTTCGCCCACGACTTTGTTAAATCCGATATCGCCACCCAGTCCTGCATAGGTGTAAGTGATGCTGTGGTCCTGGCCCTGGTTGGTATTGAACGCCCGGTCTCGCGAATCGTAGCTAATGCCGGTGCTGATGGCGCTGGTGGCGTTTTCACCTTCCAATTCTTTGATGTTGTCCGAGGCATCCTCGGTGATTTCAGTAATATCGGTAAGGTCGTAGCGATAGGACAGAAAGGCTCGCGTAAAATCCCAAATGGGGTAGCTGATACTCACCCCGCCGCCCGTGCTGGTCTTGTCATACGTGTCAAAATCACGGGCGGTGCGGTAGATGTTGGCGGTACCTGACAAAGGAATGTCAAACATCCAGGGTTCGGTAAAGCTCAGGTTGTAACGGTCCGATACGCCCCCAATCTGCCCGCCGAGTTTGAGGATCTGTCCGCGGCCGAAAAGGTTTCTCTGCGAGACCGAACCGGTTACGAAAAAATCATCCACCGTGCTGTAGCCTGCACCGAATGTGAAGGTACCGGTCGGTTTTTCCACGACCTCAACTTTCACCCGCATCCGGTCATCGCCACTGCCTTTGAGCGTGTCCACCTTTACGTCCTCAAAGAAATCAAGGCGATGAAGATTGCGCACGCTGCGCTTGAGGCGGCTGCCGCTGTATAGATCCTGCTCGCTAATGCGCAGTTCCCGGCGAATGACTTTGTCCCGGGTACGGGTGTTGCCGGAGATATCGATGCTTTCAAAATAGACCTTGTCGCCTTTGCTGATGGAATAGGTGATGTCTACCAGAAGATATTCGGTATCTTCGTTGGTCCTTGGCGATACATCGGCATTGGCAAAGCCGGCGTCGGCATGCAGATCTGTCAACCACAAGATATCGTTTCTGACGACTTCGCGATTGAAGAAGGGTTCTTGCGATATTTTAAGGTTGGGCATCAAGCGCGCTTTGGAGAAAATCATATCCCCCTCAATATCGATGGTGCCCACTTTATACCGTTGACCCTCTTCAATTTTAAAGGTGATGTAGATCCACTTATCTTCAAAATCAATGACAGGATCGGCCACTTTGGCATTAATGAACCCGTTGATGTTGTAATACGCCATCAGACGCGCGGCATCTTGACTCAGGTCTTCCCGGTTCAGCTCGCCGGATGAGGTGAGCCAGGAAAAAAACCCCTTCTCCTTGGTGCTGAGTAATTTTTTTAGCTGCTTGTCGGAAAAGGTCTTGTTGCCCTGAAAGCCGATGGTCTTGATCTTTATCTTGTGGCCCTCATCGATGACAAATTCAATGTCCGCCTGGTTGTTGTCCTGCTCGTTGATGGTATAGTCGATTTTTACGTTGTGGTAGTTTTTCTCCTTATACATCAGTTCGAGTTGATCGATATTGGACTTGATCGTAAAGATGTTGAGGATGGAGCCGGTATTGATGCTCATGTTTTCCTGGAGCTTGTCATCTTTGAACACCTGATTGCCGTTGAAAGACAGGCGGCGAATGGTGGGCTTTTCCTGCACCTGAAAAACAATTGCTTTGCCGTCCCCCTGTGCTTCGGCCTCGACACGGATATCTTCAAAATAGCCCATTTTATATATGTTTTTTACGTCTTTGGACAATTCACCGACTCGCAGTACATCCCCGGGTTTGACCCGGATCACCCGGCGGATGGCATCTTCTTCAATCCGTTTGTTGCCGGTGATACGAACCTGGGTGATCAATTCCCTGCGAAAGAGCTGCTGGGCCAACTTATCGGTCGCCCTTTTGGCGATGGCACGCATGTTTTCCATACCGGTGCCGGCTTCATAAACGGAAATCACGGGACTCGATCCCAGCGTTTCCGCCATGTTGATATCTAGACTGATACTGTCACCGATGCGTGTCATACTTCCCCAGATAACCATGTCTGCACCGGCATTCAGGCCCATTTGCCGATAGGCCTGAACGCCGGAGGGGATATCCGTGGCTGCTGGTAGCGGGGGCGTGTCCGGGGCCACAAAAACGGCCCCTTCTTTCTGCAGCTGTGATTGGATGACCGCGGGAATGTCATTTCTCAGATAGGACAGATTCTGACTGGCATGAATCTCAAAAGGCAATACCAGCACCTGCACCGTTTCTTTGGCAGCGATGGTCTGGGCGGCAAGGAGTAGGAAAAGGATCAGGATCGGTAGAAAGCGCTTCAATAATCAATCCCCCTCAACGATTACAGTCTGATGATGATCAAATCAATTTCAGCTAATCTATCTCTTGCAGTGCGCCGTTGCCAATCGTGACCCGGCGGGATACCAAGGCCGCCAGTTCCATGTTGTGGGTCACGACGATCAGTGCCATGCCCATCTCATGGTTGAGTTCCAGCAGCAGGGAATGGATATGGTCGCTGTTTTCACGATCCAGGTTTCCCGTCGGTTCATCCGCCAACAGGATGGCCGGTCGCTGGACCAGTGCGCGGGCCAAAGCGACCCGCTGTTGCTCACCGCCAGACAACTCTCCGGCGCGATGCGTCAAGCGGTCTGCCAGGCCCACCCTTACCAGTATCGCTTCCGCGGCCAGCGAGGCCTTCTTTTTTTCGACGCCGCCGATCATTGCCGGCATCATGGTGTTCTCCAGCGCGGTGAATTCTGGCAGTAGATGATGAAATTGAAATACAAAACCGATGGTTCGGTTTCGGAACCGGGCCAATTGAGTGTCATCGAGCTGCAATACATCTTTTCCCGAATAGTTGAGTATGCCGGCATCCGGTCTGTCCAGCGTTCCGAGGACATGCAGCAAGGTGGACTTTCCGATGCCCGATGCACCAACAATACCCAAGGTCTCACCAACCCCAAGATGAAACGTCAGCCCGTCCAGCACCACGATTCGGGAGCCGCTGTGGTCGTAGGCCTTGCTTAAGCCAGAGGCGTGGATCAAGGATTTGGCGGGAATGTCCGCGGCAACAGGCTGCCGTGTCGCCGCCGATGACTGCTCGTTAGCCATGACGAATCGCCTCCACCGGATCGACGTCGGCCGCCTGACGGGCCGGATACAATGTGGCTGCAAAGCAGATCAACAGCGCGCACAGCGCGATCAGAAGCACGTCGCCGGCCTTGAGGTTTACCGGCAAGGTGCTGATATAGTATACGTCTGACGGCAGGTGGATAAAGGCATAGCGTTCCAGCAAGGTGCACAGGAGCAACCCGGCGGATGTCCCTAAAACGGTTCCCATCAGACCGATCATCAAGCCCTTGATTACGAAGATGCGGCCGATGGATCTGGCCGTTGCCCCCATGGCCTTCAAAATGGCGATGTCCTTGCGTTTTTCCATCACCATCATCACCAATGATCCGGCGATATTGAAAGCAGCGACCAGAATGATCAAGGTCAGGATAATGAACATGACGGTCTTTTCCAGCCGAAGCGCTGAAAACAGGTTGCGGTTGATCTGCTTCCAGTTCTCAATGGTGTAGCCGCCGCCGATCGCTGCTCGGATGGTTTCGGTTAACGCGTCCACCCGATCCATATCCGCCAGGCGTATCTCGATCCCGCTCACGGCAGCCGGCATGCGCAGCAAATTTTGGGCCCGTAACAGGGTTACAAAGGAGAGTGATCCGTCAAATTCGTACATGCCCGATTCAAAAAGGTCGACAACCTGAAATTTGGCCATGGCAGGAATGTGACCGGCGGGTGAAAGCATCCCGCGTGGTGAAATCATGTATACCGTATCGCCGCGAATCACGCCCAGATTGGCGGCCAGCGCTTTGCCCAAAATGACGCCGGGCAGCCTGCTGCCTGCCTTTGCGGTATCTTGACCGAATGGAGCAGGTAATAAAAGATGCGTGTTAACGCCCTTTAGACCGCTTTTTTCGTCGTTCGCCTGGATCCCTCTAAGCACGGCACCCGCTGTGCGGGACGTGGTGCGCAGGACAACCTGGGTGCTGACATATGCCGTTGCCGTTTCGATTCCCACGATGGATTTCAACCGTTGCAACACTTGACGGTAATCGGTGAAGCTCCCCTTATCTTTGGCAATCACCAGGTGGGGACGGATTCCCATGATCCGCGATTTTAAGTCACTTTCAAATCCGGCCATGACGGCAATGACCACGATCAGGGCCATGACGCCAACGGTGACACCGGCGATCGATAAAACGGTAATCAGCGAAATAAAGGACCGCTTCTGACGCGTCCTGAGGTATCTCCCTGAAACAAGTGTCACAAATGACATGGCATTACCGGTGCTGGATGAAGTTTGGATCTGGTAACGTCGCTACCCGGTTTTCGAATCCCCGGCCTTGGGCTTCATATGGGGAAACAGGATGACCTCGCGGATGGATGGGGCATCGGTCAGGAGCATAACCAGGCGATCAATGCCGATTCCCTCACCGGCTGTCGGCGGCATTCCATATTCCAGGGCTTCAATGTAATCGTCATCCATGAAATGGGCTTCGTCGTCACCGGCATCCCGATCTTCAACCTGCTGCGCAAACCGACTGCGCTGGTCTTCCGGGTCATTGAGTTCTGAAAAACCATTGGCGATCTCGCGACCGGCGATAAACAATTCGAACCGTTCGGTCAGGTCTGGCTGAAGGTCACTGCGTCTGGAAAGTGGTGACACTTCCGTCGGATAGCCGGTAATAAACGTTGGTTGGATAAGCTTGGGTTCGACCAGGACATCGAATAGCTTGGTGATCACTTTGCCCAGACGGCCGGTCTTGGTTACCGTTATGCCCCTGGAGGATGCATGCTCAAGCAATTGCGCCTTATCAGTCAGAATGGATGGGTCGACGCCGCCAATTTGCGTCAGGGCCTCGAAGAGGGACATCCGTTGCCAGGCCGCCCCCAAATCGATGGCATGACCCTGATAAGTGACAGCGGTACTGCCGGTTACCGTTTGGGCAATTTGGGCAACCATCTGCTCGGTCAGCGCCATCAGGTCTTCATAGGTGGCGTAGGCCTGGTAAAACTCAAGCATGGTGAATTCAGGGTTGTGCTGGGTTGAGACGCCCTCGTTTCTAAAGTTTCGATTGATTTCAAATACGCGCTCAAATCCGCCTACCACCAGTCGTTTGAGATACAACTCCGGGGCAATACGCAGAAAAAGATCCATGTTCAATGCGTTGTGGTGGGTTTTAAATGGTGTCGCTTCGGCGCCACCCGGAATGGGTTGCATCATGGGCGTCTCCACTTCCAAAAAATCGCGCGAAAGGAAAAAGGTTCGCATGGCCTGTACGATCCGGCTGCGTTTGAGAAAAATCGCTTGCACCTCCGGGTTCATAATCAGATCGATATAACGCTGCCGGTAACGTTTTTCCGGATCCTTGAGACCATGAAATTTTTCAGGCAGCGGCCGGATGGACTTACAAACGAGTTCCACGCTCTCGGCCAACAGGGTCCACTCGCCGGTTTTGGTGCGAAACAGGCTGCCGGTGGTTTTGACGAAATCACCCACATCCAGCCGCTTGAACAGACCGTAAGCATCATCCCCCACCTTATCCTTGCGCACGTATGCCTGCATCATTGCAGTGCGGTCCTTAAAGCGGATGAATGCCGATTTTCCAAACCGATTAATGGCCATCATGCGCCCGGCCACACTGAATGCGGTCGCATCTTCCTGCTGGCCTTCAGGCAGGCTTTGGATGTGCTGGGTGATATCTTTGATGGTGTGACTGACGGAAAAACCGGAGGGGAACAGATTGACGCCATCCGCTTGCAACCCCGCTGCTTTCGCTTTGCGCTTGCTTAGCAAATCCTTCAGGTTATCCATAGTTGCTCCATTTGGTCCTTGCGCCGTATCACCATTTGGATGGCCATGCTCGAAAATGCCGGTAGCGGTCGACCCATGAGGGTCGATGGCGGCTCGACCCGGCCAGGTGTGTCATCGACACACCAGCCGGAAAATTGTAAGCCACTTTTGCTATCTTATTTGGTGGAAGGTGTCAAGGATGCCGCATGGGCGGGCCGTTGCTAAAATCGGGCCTGCAGCGATTGAAGGCGTTGCCACCAAGCACTGAAGTGCCCACCGCTGCCGTTTGGAAACCGCCCCCGTTGATGGTAACGGGTTGTGATGCGAAGCATCAACGATCGACAGGCGATGGATGAGGTCGTATTTGTGGGAAAGCGCTGCTCGGGAGACCCCCTTTTCGAGCGTCATGCTAACGATGGGGTGATTGGTTGTGTTCGAACCGGGAGCTTTGCACCCGGTCACAACCGCAACCATTGAAGCGCTCAAGTGTTATTGCCTTACCGGCCGTTGGCCGGAAATTCAAGCCACCCGACACGCGCATGGTCGTTAACTCAACGTGCGCCATTGATGATT
>JASFFF010000031.1:0-14301 GCA_050124445.1 Desulfosarcina sp. | reverse complement strand
TTGCTCCTAAATCGGGTTGCACCACTATAATGTGATCAAAGTTGGGTATTGTCAAAAGTGGTTTCTTGGCCCACCGGATCTATGGCAGGCTACCGATTATCGGCGCGATTGCCTGAATATCATTCGGAGTTCAGAATTCATGGCCTATTTTAAGACCCAAGATGGATGCAGCCTGTATTACGAGACAATCGGTTTTGAGCGCGCGCGCCCAGTGGTGATTTTTTTAAATGGTACCTTGCAGACCACCATGTATTGGAAGGCGATTGCAGCGTCTTTGAGACCCGAATTCCGTTCGCTGCTTTATGATGCCAGGGGGCAGGGGGAAAGCGAATTGGGTGGCTTGCCGCTCAGTCTTGATTTGCACCTGGCAGATCTTTCGGCATTGATTGACCACATCGAATCCGGGCCGGTCAGTTTAGTGGGGTTGAGTCACGGGGCACTGTTGGCCTATGCCATGGCCAGGCGCACCCCCAAATCGGTCAAACGGCTGATTTTATGCTCTATCGGTGTTCGTTCTCCTGTACGCGCCCGGTTGATCGTCCGCTTATGGCTGGATATATTGGAAAGCGGCGGCCTTGAACTACTGGTTAAGGCCGCCATGCCGCACGTGTTCGGGCAGGACTATCTGATCCAAAATACCAGAAACCTCGACCGCATCGCCAAGACCATCATCCGACGTAACCGCGCCCCATCACTTGTGGCCCATTTATCTGCCATGGGCGACTATCCGAGCCTGAGATCCATGTTAATCAAGCTGGATTCGCCGTTGTTGGTCATGAGTGGCTCAGACGACCCACTGGTCAATGTCTATGGCGCCTTGGAAGTGGCCGAGAAGAGCGGAGGCCGCCATTTGGTTGTCGAGGAGGCCGGTCATTCGATTCCGGTGGAGGCACCCGAGCTCTTTCTTAAGACCATTACTCAGTTTTTATCCGACCGTTGGACCGCTATGCCGGAGGGTATCTGAAGCAAAAGTCCTTGACAACCACCGGTCCGGCTTTTATTGAGGTAGATCTTAAATCTTGTATCGCTCAAGCAGGTGGTTGATTTCACATCCTTCCCATGGAATGGTTTATCGGTGAACAAAGGGGTAGGAATTAAATGGTCAGCGTAGGCATTGTTGGGTGGCGTGGGATGGTGGGCTCGGTTCTCATCGATCGGTTACGGGGCGAAGGCGATTTTTCCCGCTTTAGGCCGATCTTCTTTTCGACCTCCCAGTTCGGTAGAAAGGGACCCGACACCGGTTCTGGTCCCCAGCCGGTTTTGGATGCCAATGATCTGGGCGCCCTTTCAAAATTGCCGGTAATTGTGTCGAGCCAAGGTGGCAGCTATACCGAGCGCACACACGCAGCCCTGCGGCAGAGGGGCTGGGATGGATACTGGATTGATGCCGCGTCTACCCTGCGAATGAAAGACACCAGTGTCATCGTCTTGGACCCGGTTAATCGGCATGTGATCGATCGTGCGCTTGATAGCGGCTTCAAGGATTTCATCGGTGGCAACTGCACCGTATCTCTGATGCTCATGGCCATGAGCGGATTGTTTCAAAGGAACTGGGTTGAGTGGCTGACCACGATGACCTATCAGAGTGCTTCCGGCGCTGGGGCAAACAACATGCGTGAGCTGGTTGAACAGATGGGTGTGCTGGGAGAAGCGACCAAGGATCTGCTTGATGACCCGGCCGCATCCATATTGGATATCGACCGTCGGATTAGCAACGCCTTGACCGGTCCGGATTTTCCAAATCAATTTTTTGGTGCGCCATTGGCGGCCAGCCTGATCCCTTGGATTGATCGGGCCATGGACAACGGTCAAACCCGCGAGGAGTGGAAGGGGTTTGTTGAGACGAACAAGATTCTCGGGCGTTCTGACAACCCTGTTGCCATTGATGGGCAATGTGTGCGCATCGGTGCCATGCGCTGCCACAGTCAAGCCGTCACCATCAAGCTAACCGAAGACATTCCCTTGGATGACATTGAAGCAGCGATTGCATCGGCCAACGCCTGGGTTTCGGTGGTTCCCAATCAAAAAGCGGCCACCTTAACGCAGCTCAGTCCGGCGGCCGTCTCCGGAACCCTGTCCATTCCGGTGGGTCGAATTCGTAAAATGAATCTGGGGTCCCGCTATCTAACCGCTTTTACAGTGGGTGATCAACTGCTGTGGGGGGCGGCAGAGCCGCTACGCCGGGTGCTCGCCATTATCATTGCCCATCTGAACGACACCCCTGCACCTTGATCATTTTGGCCCTTTAGCAACTTCCATTCGGCCTGTTATCAAAGCGAGAGGTGAAGCGGTGGGACCACCCTGATTCAACGGTTTATGAGCGGCAAGAGAGTCCGCTTGACTTGCAATTACCGGTGATTAAAGGTTGGGCCGCTTTCATGGTCGACCGACGGATCGAGGTCTTGAAGCCGGGTTGACCATATTTGCGATCTACAACCGATCATATGGCTGGTTCTAATGCCGAGGCAGCACCCTAAATGCGGCGCTGCCTTTCGTTTCTGCTTGTGGCGGGGTGATAGGGTGATTTCAATCAGCGGCGGAGGGACCGATGACCCGTACCGAGAAACTGGATGACACCGTTGCCAGTGCCGGGGAGCAGCTTTTTCGTTTTGCCATCGATCGCGGTGACTTGAAAACCATCCTGGATGGCTTGCCAAGCGATGTGTCCGAGAAACGGGTGACACTGGAATACGAGATCCAATTGCTCAGAATCGTTGCCGTGGGGTGGGCAATTGCCTTTTTCCTGGCCGACAGTCGCTTGAAGACACCGCTTGGACAAGGTTTCTGGGAACATATCAGGTCTTTTTCCGCCACCTTGTCAACATCCGCATCCGTTGCTGTGGGATCCGATGTTGACTTTTTTGATAGTCTCAAGCAGCGTCTCGATTACTATGTCGCCGCGCTAGATCGCGCAGGGCAGAAATTCGAGCCTGCCCAGACGATCGGCTCGGCATTTGCCAGTGCGTGTGGTGACGATAACGATGCCATCGCCGTCCTGGCCGGCAGCAAAATGTTTGCCCACACCATCTCTGCCGTGCGTGAATTTTTAGACGATTCTGCATTTCAGTGGGATTGAGATCGTGGCCGCGTTTAAATCGAACTGGCTGCCTGCCATCATCAGCGGACTCTTGCTGACTGCTTCCTTCCCAAAAGTGGGCTTTTGGCTTTCGGCCTGGGTTGCCTTGGTGCCACTGTTGGTTGCATTGCGGGGCCGGCATCCGTTTGCAGCCTTCAGGGTCGGAATGATTGCCGGCTTGACTCACTATCTGACCCTTTTGTATTGGGTCGTTCCTACCATGCGCACCTATGGATATCTGCCGTGGTGGCAGTGTGTTTCCTTGCTGGGGCTGCTGGCCGCCTACCTTGCTTTATATCCGGGTGTTTTGGCCATGACCCTGGTCCGCTGTTGCCGCAAGCCAGGCTATCTAATCATTTGCACCCCTGTATTTTGGGTTGCCCTGGACTATTTGCGCAGTTTCATGTTGACCGGTTTTCCTTGGGGACTTATCGGATATTCCCAGTTTAATCGGTTGCATATCATTCAAATCTCCGATATGTTTGGGGTGTCTGGCGTCTCCTTTTTGGTAGTGCTTTTTAACGCCGCCGTGTATGTTTCATTGCTGTTTGTAGCCCAGAAGCCATGGGGGAACTATTTGGTGGGCAAGCGGCAAGTATTGCTGGCTATCGTGTCGCCGCTTGTGCTAATTGCCACCGCGCTGGTCTACGGGAACATGCGCATCAAAGCCATGGATGCGGCCATTGTCGGTCGGCAATCACCCCGGGTGGCGATCGTACAGGGCAACATTGATCAAGCAAGAAAATGGGACCCGGCATTTCAGATTGGAACCACGAAAAAATACGTGGATCTGACGCAGTCCGCAGCCGCACGCCAACCGGATTTGGTGGTATGGCCCGAAACGGCAACGCCATTTTATTTTTCAGCCAGCCCCAAACTCACCCGGCTGGTGACCGATACCGTCCGCCAAACGGGTATTCATCTGTTGGTCGGAAGCCCCAGTGTTGACAGTGATGCGGGTCGCCTTGCCTATTACAACAGCGCCTACATGGTTGAACCGGACGGACGTGTCAGCGGAAGATATGACAAGGTCCATCTGGTTCCATTTGGTGAGTACGTGCCCCTCAAACGCCTGCTGTCGTTTGTGGGCAAAATGGTTGCTCAGGTGGGTGACTTCTCACCTGGAGAAAAAGGTCGAACCCTTGCTTGGGAAGACGGGCAACCGCCTATCGGTGTTCAGATCTGTTTTGAGATCATTTTTCCGGGGCTTGCCCGATCCCTGGTTAACAACGGTGCCGGGGTACTGGTCAACCTGACCAATGACGCTTGGTTTGGCAGAAGTGGCGCAGCCTATCAGCATTTCTCAATGGCGGTTTTCCGGGCCGTTGAGAACCGCCGCAGTCTGGTACGTTGCGCCAATACGGGAATCAGCGGATTCATCGATCCGGCCGGTCGGATTGTGACCCAGACCGCCTTGTTCACCGATGCGGTGGTCGACCGAAGGGTACCCATATTGATTGAAAGGTCGCTTTACACCAGAATCGGTGATGTATTACCCCTATTGTGCCTGTTGATGCTGGTCGGCTGGTCGATGCCACGTAGCGCGCTGCGAGGGTTTGGCTCTCGGACGGAAAAAATTCTAGATTGGATGAAACAAATGGCCAAACGCATGACAGGCAAGAGGAGATAAACCATGAGTACCGAAGCCAAACAGACACTTAAAGAGCATGCCAAGAAACTTGACCAGCTCAAGGAGTATCTTTGACCTGGCCAGTCAGGAAGAGCGACTCATGGAGATCGAGGCGGAAATCTCTCGAGATGGGTTCTGGGACAACCCCGACGCCACGACTTCTGTTTTGAGGGAGCGCACCTTGTTGAGCCAGCGTTTAGACGCGTTCCACAGCCTCGAAAAAGATATGGAAGAATCAGAAATTCTTATGGAGTTGGCCATCGAGGAGGCGGATGCCAATACCATGGCGGAAGTAACCAACCAGATCAGTTTGCTGGGACAGCGGTTGCATAAGCTATCCTTGGATATGATGCTGGATGGGGACGACGATCACAACAATGCCATCATTTCAATCAATGCCGGCGCAGGCGGTACCGAGGCTCAGGATTGGGCCGAGATGCTCTTTCGCATGTACCTCAGATGGGTCGAAAGCAAGGGGTTCAAGGCCAACATTGTCGATTTCCAACCGGGCGACGAGGCCGGCATCAAAAGTGTCACTTTTACTGCCGACGGCCAATACGTCTTCGGTTATCTAAAATCAGAAAGCGGTGTCCACCGACTGGTGAGAATTTCTCCTTTTAATGCCAGCGGGAAACGTCATACTTCCTTTGCTTCAGTTTTCGTATACCCGGAGTTGGACAACCAGATCGAAGTCGACGTGGCTGAAAAAGATCTTCGTATTGATGTTTATCGTGCCAGTGGCGCCGGTGGCCAACACGTCAACAAAACCAGCAGCGCTGTGCGTATTACTCACCTGCCAACGGGCATCGTGGTTCAGTGCCAGCAGGAAAAATCCCAGCATCGCAATAAGGATATGGCCATGAAGGTGCTGAAGGCGCGACTTTACGAGGCAGAAAAGCGCAAACAGGATCAACGGCGGCAGGCGATCCATGACGGCAAGGATGAGATCGCCTGGGGCAGCCAAATTCGCTCTTACGTGATGCACCCCTATCAAATGGTCAAGGATCACCGGATTGGTCTTGACGTGGGCAATGTAAACAGCGTTTTAGATGGCGACATTGACGTGTTCATTGAAGGCGTGCTGTTGTCGGGCAAAGCCTAAATCAACGATGAAGATATCGACGCCACCTATTGCAGCAGAATCCATTATCACCCGTGCCTATCCTGCTGGAAGCAGCACTGGTGAGTTGCTCCTGCGTCATGGAGAATTGGTGGCCCGCAAGGCAATTCAGATCCTCGATCGAGCCCCATGGCTGGAGGCGGACCGAGAATTTGTATTTCAGGCGGCCATGCTTCACGACATCGGCATCGGGCGGACCCACTGCCCGGAACTGGGATGCATGGGTGCCTTGCCTTATGTATGTCATGGCGTCGAAGGCCGTGCAATCATGGACCAGATGGGCCTTCATCGTCATGGAATGGTCTGCGAGCGTCACGTCGGCGTGGGTATCCGGGCGATCGAGGCCCTGAGGCGAAAACTCCCGCTGCCAGTGCGGGACATGGTCCCCCGCTCTGTGGAAGAGCGGCTGATATGTTATGCGGACAAGTTTTTTTCTAAAACCGACAATGGCAGCCATGTAAAAACGGTCGACGAAATCACAGCCGGACTGACCCGCTATTCAAAAGGCGATGCGCAGCGTTTCCTGACCTTGCACCGATTTTTCACTCGGGAACCTGCCCGTCCGGTTGAATGAGCCGGCAGTTCATTCAGTTACGGGAAATATCATGAATCCAGACGATACACGCGGCGCGCTTCGATTCTATTTTATCACCGATGACGGTGTGGACGGTTTTCCCGCTGTCGATCAGGTACGGGTGGCCATCGAAGCGGGTGCCACCATGATCCAATACCGCAATAAATCCTTTGCCTTAAATGCCTTTGACGAGGTTGAGTCCATTATGCGGCTATGTCGCGAAAAGAAGGTGCCGCTTATCGTTAACGACAATGTACTGTTGGCCCGAGCCATCGGCGCCGATGGCGTTCATGTAGGACAGGAGGATGCCCCCCCCCGGCTGGTCCGGCGTATCATGGGAGCGCAGGCCACCATCGGCGTATCGGTTTCCAGCCTGGGAGAACTGGAACGCACCGATCTGGCCTTTTGTGACTACATCGGCACGGGCCCGACCTTTATGACCGATACCAAAGTCGATGCCAAACCAGCTCACGGTCTCTCCGGACTGCGCGATATCGTCAATCTCTCTCCCATTCCAGTGGTGGCCATCGGTGGTATCGATTCGACCAATGCCCTGGATTGTTTTGCTCATGGTGCCGCCGGGGTTGCCGTCATCAGCAGCATCACCCGCGCCGATGATCCCGTTGATGCCGCCGCGGCAATGGCTTCCGCATGCGGCGTATCGACCAGGGGGCTGTGGTCATGACCGTCTTTATGGACTGCGGAGCGGCGCATGCTTGATATCCTCAAGCTGTCGTTGGCTGCACAAAAACGTATCAATCCTCATATCCGCCATACCCCCTTGGAGCCCGCCATCGAACTGGGGCGCGAAAACGGCGCTCGGGTATTTTTCAAACTGGAGAGTAACCAGCATACCGGGTCCTTCAAGGTACGGGGTGCCCTGAATCGGCTATTGGCCCTGACTGATGATGAGAAAAGGGCGGGGGTGGTTGCCGCCTCCTCTGGCAATCATGGTCTGGCCACCGCTTTTGGTATGAATCGTTTGGGGATTGACGGCATTATCTTTCTGCCCGAAAATGCATCGCCCTTAAAGGTGCAAATGCTTGAGGCCTTAGGCGCTAGAATCCAGTTTCATGGAGTTGACTGCGATTTGACGGAGGCATACGCCCGCCGGCATGCAGAGCGTGCCAATCAGCCATATATCTCACCCTATAACGACCCTTTGGTGGTCGGTGGCCAGGGTACCATCGGGTTGGAAATTTTGGAACGGCTGCCCCATGTGGATTGTGTCTTGGTGTCGGTGGGCGGCGGTGGATTGATCTCCGGGATCGCCGGCGCCGTAAAAACAATTCGCAGCGAGGTCGTCATCGTGGGGTGCTCGCCGATGCATTCGCCGGCCATGTCTGCCTCGGTGCGTGCGGGTCGTATTGTAAAGGTTCCGACCCGAAAAACGCTTTCTGACGGTACGGCCGGTGGTATCGAACCCGGGGCCGTCACATTTGAGCCGTGCCGGTCATTCGTCGACGACTGGGTCTTGGTCACAGAAGAAGAAATCCGCACGGCCATGATTCAAGTGTTCAATGACTATCGGCTGGTGATTGAAGGGGCGGCGGCGGTGACGGTTGCCGGCTTTTCTAAATGCTCCCGCCAGTTCAGAGGCAAGACAGTCGTTGTGGTCATCTGTGGACGCAACATTGATATGAATGTATTTAAAAGCATTGTCTGTCCATTCGGGTAGTCACCGCCGCAGGACCGGTTTGTTTGGCGGTCCGCGACTGCACCCATCCAGTTCAACCTCTTGTTACTGGGTGTACGGAGAAAAGACGGCGAATTCGAGTTCAGGCCTCCCAGTTCCATTGTTCTGGAAGCGGGGATGACCTTGATCGTGATGGAGGGACATCGAGAACATCAACCGCGCCCGGGAGGCGCTTTGGTTCCCATGGTGTAGAAGCTAATTGGGTGTTGAAACACCTCGTGTTGCGTTCTTGGTAAAATGGCCGGCGACACACACTGCCGACATGGCAGCCACCGCTTCAATCATTTCGGGCAGGCAGATCTGACGGTTAAAGTCCCCCAGATGGGGGCCGCTGACAATGAGCATATCCTTCTCCCCCCGCTTCAACCCAATGAGCTGCTCGTCTTTATATCCCCGGCCTTTGAGGAAGGCCAAGAATTGACGCTCGGTCAAGGCCTGCTGGTCAGTTCGACGCAGCAGTTCGGTCATGTAGCGGTCGACGCCCATCTCCTCGATCATACGATCGACTAGATGACCCAGATTAAAAGGCAGTTCAGCGCATGTCGAACCTCCGGTAAAGCCCCGATGGTAGTTTTCGAATATGGTGCTGACCATCGTCTTTAACAACCCTTGATCAAATAAATGGCGGGCATCGATCGGCCGGCCGTTCGCGTCCAGGCCGAACCGGGACTTGTCACGGCAGCGAAAGTGGCTGCCGGCCAGCAGCAGCAGGCCCAAAAAATGGCTGCCGATGTGGCGGTACAATGCATGGCCGCTGCCGCTTAAGGGCACCAGATGTTCGAAGTCCCGCAACCCGGACATCCCCAGGTTGGGGAATGCGCAAGAATCCAACCATTGATCCAGACGACCGGCACGGTACCACTGATAGCGCCCCTGGTCTTCGCGGCGCAGCCGCTGGGTACGGTTGTGGAACAGGGGGATGGGCGCATCGTGGATCACCCCTTTTGCGGCCAGCCAGCCCATCAGGAATGCGTTACGACCCAGAATCTCACTGGCCATGTCTCCATTGACATTGGGATGGTTGGCGTAGACAAAATAGTCTCGGTGGGCGACGAAAGCGATGGCCAGTCTGTCAGGGTGTCTATCGAGGGCAGCGGGAGGCGCCAGCGGTAGGCGGTTGATTCTGAATAGCGGTTGATTGCCGATCCTCAACGGCCTGGGGATGTGGAAGCGGCAGTTAACGCGATAGCTTGGCTCTTGAAGGGTTTCCATCCAGCGAATCTCATTGGCCAGGCCAGCATGCGTGTCGGTTTGTTTGGCCAGTTTGACAACCAATAGGCGGTTTCCATCTGCGATCGGAGACACCAGGCTGCGCCCAATATATCTGGGGCTACCGCAAGGACGGAGCCGATCGGCCGCAAGCAGTTGTGCCCATGATCGCTTTGGTGCCAGAGACGCCTTAACGCATGTCGGTCGCGGTCCGGCAATGCCAACCGGCAGCGCCCCCAGGGCTTCCGCCACCCCTCTGTGGGCACTGCCGTGAAGCTTGGAGAGCAGGCCGATGAGTGCGGCCAGTGCTTTTGAAGATAGGCCGTTGCCACCCGGCATGGCGGCCATATCGGTCAGGACCGAGGCGGCTTCCCGAAAAAGAAAGGCGGCCTGTCTGGCTTTTTCGAAGGCCTTGGATTGCAGCAGGTATTCCAGGGCAACAATGGTCTGCCCGTCGACAACGCCGGCATGGCTTCGCGCCAGATGACGCAGGTCGGCGACGGCGTGGTATGTGGCAATGAAGTCTTGCTGCACATCGATGATGGCGGCCTCTGCCTGGCGTTTGCGTGTGAGCGCGAAGCGATCCATCAACCGTGATACCTCACAGATCCAACAACCCGCTCATCTCAGACAGATGACGGATATGGTACAGGGCTGTCAGTTGCGAATTGCGGTAGGCCACGAAGGGAATCCCGGCATCCCTGGCCGCCATCATATCCACCGACGAGTCGCCTACATAGAGAACCTCAGCTGGTGATACCGCGAAGTGGCTGACCACTTTGTGCAGGGCCTCGGGGTGGGGTTTGGGAAACTGCACATCCAGTGCACAGACCACCAGGTCGAAAAGGTGGTCAATGTGGTTGTCCGCCAGTACGTGGACCATGGTATCTGTGCGGTTGGTGGCGACTGCCGTTTTAAAGCGCGGGCGCAATTGTTTGAGCAGGGGCACCAACCCTGGTTCCATCTGCATATATTTTAAAAATGGCAGGTATCCCAACTGCTTGCGGTAGGCTTGGGCGGCCGCGCAGGTGACATTGTCCTTGAATAGGTACGCCAGTGATTCATCGACCGTATGCATGTGGACAAAATCCAACTGTTGCGGCGTCATGACCGGCAACTGAAATCGTTCCAGGAGATGATTGTAATAGGCTCGGTTGGCTTCCTGGGAATCAAACATGACGCCATCGCAATCAAAGGCGACAACTTTGGGGGGGCGTTTCACCGACTGCAGCTCCGCGTTCTGAAAAAAGCATCGACATGGCTGCATCGATGCTTTCCGTTTGGCAACAACAACGTTCGACTGGCGCAATTAACTGTCACTGGTGCTTTTCGGGGGTGGTTGGGGCTTGGTTGTGGGCGCCGCTGACAGGATCTGACCATACACGGGAACACGGATTGTTGGTTTAATATGGCTATCCGTTGTCAGGATAACCGTGTCCGCATATCGGCCGGCAATTGTTTTTTTATTCTGGATGGTCAGGATATAGCCGTCAGCGTCGGCTTGGCTGAATTCCTGGACATTGAAGTCGATATCCTTGCCATTTCTGGCGAGGACCCGCAGAATTTTGAAGGGATAGGCCTTTTCCCGGGTAATGGTGATTGATTTTTTTATGTCGGTTCCCGCTGTGCCGACGAGCCGGGCATATTTGGGTTCCATTCTGGCAAAGTTGAGCACGGTTCCGCTGATGGAAAGTGCCGTTCGCGCGTTGGCGGGGTCGTTGGTATACACTTCAATCGTTTTCTTCATCGTGCGTCCGCCATAACCGCTGGTGTTGACCTTGATGCTGATATTTCCCTCGCCGCCGGCGGGGATCTGCCTCGGATACGAGGCCACCGAGCACCCTCAGCCAGTTTTTACACGTTGGATGGCAAGCGGTGCGTCGCCCGTGTTCTGAATGGCGAAATCATGGGTGACCTCCATGCCATCGACGACCGCTTCGAACGTGTGCGACAATTGCGGAATGACAGCCACGGGCGTGGCCATGCTCATGCCCGAGCCGTCGGTCTCCACGGTGGTTTGGTCCGAAGCCGTGCTGATGGATGCCGCGACCCACAAAATCACTGCTACCGCAGCGAATGCAAGCCTGGGAAACTTCATGGGCATTCTCCTTGTTGGTATACCTTACCGAAGCTATATTCTTAAGCGTCGGCGTCGATCCTGTCAAGCTACATCAGAAAAAACGGATCCACATCAACCGTGACCTTGACCTGTCGCGTGGCGGGTAGGCCGCGGTCTCCCAGAATTAGCTCGTGGATAAAGCGATGCAGTCCGGCAGCGTTCGAACTGAGGGTCAGAATCTGCCAACGATGCTGCCTTGCAATTCGAGGCAATGGTGCTTCAATGGGTCCCATGACGGTCACGCTTCCGTAAAAAGAACGTTTTTCAACTACCATCTCGCGGCAGCGTTGGCCAATCGCTCGGGCATGCCCGGCGGTATGCCTGGGGTTCTTGCCGGAAATGCGAATGGCAATCATGCGGGTAAAGGGTGGATAGCCCAAGGCCTTTCTGAAACCGATTTCTTGATTGAAAAAGGATTTGAAAGCCTGGTTCTTGGCAGCCAGAATGCTGAAGTGTTCAGGGTTGAATGTCTGCAAAACAACTTTGCCGGGTTGATTTCCGCGTCCCGCCCTGCCTGCCACTTGGGCCAAGAGCTGAAAGGTGCGTTCCCCGGCACGGAAATCGGGGAAATTCAAGGTTAGGTCGGCACAGACCACACCCACCAGGGTGATGCCTGGAAAATCGTGTCCCTTGGCCACCATTTGAGTGCCTACCAGGATGTCAATGCGGCGATGTTTCAAATCCTTCAGCAGGCTTACCATCGCACCTTTGCGGGTCATGGTGTCTCGGTCCATGCGGGCCACGCGTGCCTGGGGAAACAGTTGGTTCATCGCCTCCTGAACTTTTTCGGTTCCCACGCCCAACAGCTTGATCTTGTCGGAGCCGCAGGCAAGGCAGGTGGACACCGCAGCTTTGGAAAAGCCGCAGTAATGGCAGCGAAAGGCATTCGACCGTTTGTGCAGCGTCAGAGAGATGTCGCAATTTTTACACCGCAAGGCCTGTCCGCACTGCGCACAAATGGCGAATGCGGCGAATCCCCGCCGATTCAAAAACAACAGGGTCTGGTTGCCATCGTCTAAGGTTTTCTGAATGTCGTCTCGAAGTTGAGGGGTGATGTAGCGGTTGATGCCTCGATCATCCCGGCTATGGGAAAGATCCACGGTCTGGATGACCGGCAGCGGCTGGCGATTCACCCGTCGATTCAGCATGGCCGCATCATATTTTCCGATGGTGACGTTATGCCACGACTGAACGGACGGCGTCGCCGATCCTAAAATGGCCAAGGCCTTGTGATGACGGGCACGAACGATCGCCAGGTCTCTGGCATTGTAGCGCAGCCCATGCGCCTGCTTGTAAGAGGTGTCGTGTTCTTCGTCCACGATAATCAAACCGATCCGCTTCAACGGCGCAAAAATGCATGACCGGGCACCAATGGCAATGGTTGCCTCTCCGCTGGCAATTCGAAGCCACTGATCAAAGCGTTCACCGCGAGAAAGGCCACTGTGCAGTACCGCCACCGTTTCTTTGAATCGTGCGCGAAACCGGCGCTCGGTTTGGGAGATGAGGGCAATTTCCGGCACCAGAACCAGGACCCGCTGGCCTTTGTTCAGGGCCAGACGGGTCATCTGAAGATAGACCTCGGTCTTTCCGCTGCCGGTGACACCGGCCAACAGAATCGTCTTGAAGCCTTTTCCGAGCAGCGGCGCCATCTTGTTGACCGCCTGGTTTTGTTCGATGGTGAGCGGAGGCGGGGTATCCGATTCGATGGGATCGCCTAAGGGATCCCGGTAAACCGGCGTTTCATAAACGGCGACCTGTCCGGCCTTCTGCATGGCCCGCACCAATGCCGGTGCGGTGGGCAGACATGCTTTAAGCGACTGGACACTCAGGTCACCTTGGCTTTTGAGCATGCTGCGGATGGCTTGCCGCTGAGGGGACAAGCGCCTGGGAGCCGACGCGGCTTTATTAAGGGTGACCATGCGAACGGTTTTCTGCCGAATCTGCCGGACATTGATCCGGCGATGCATATCAACCCATCCGCGGCGGCGCATCTGGTGGATCAATGCCCACGCTATGGGTTGATCGACGGCGTTGCGTAATTTTTTTATGTCCAATGGCCCTTGGACCAAGGCATACAGGATGCATCTGTCCAGCGGTGCGATGTCAGGCGATGCCATGGCCTGCCGGCCGGCCGCGCCAAGGGTTATCACGGCAATGTCGAAAATGTTCAGGCCGGCCGGCAGGGCCGTATTTATCACTTGCCCCAGCGGATGCATGTAGTAGGCGGCAACCCACTTAAAAAATGGAATCATCGACGCCGGGAAGAGTGGCTGCCCATCGAGCAGGTCCAGGATCGGTTTGATCTCAAATGGATCGGAAGGCTGGGCCGGGCCGATTAGGTAACCGGTGACCGTCCGTCTGCCCAGGGGCACCAGGACCCGCATTCCCGGACGGGCCTGGGTGGCCAGATGGGCCGGAATGCTGTAGCTGAAGATATCGTGGATCGGCAAAGCTACGGCGACGGAAACGATGTGGCGAGTCTGACCGCTTGAATGGGTTTTGGCCATGGATATATATTTTTTTAAAACTTCAAATGGTTGCAGAGTCTCAGCCCGCACCGACGAGCGTAAATGAGGCATTATAGCGTTGGAAAATGGTGCTTTCAACAACATCATGCGTTGCATGCGCCACCATTACCTGCTAATATCATTAAATTCGACAGCTTATCCGTCACCTTGAAAGGGGCGAAAGCGCCTCAACATTCACATAGGAGGAAACGAGATGAACGGAATCCTAAAGCGCGTCATTGTCCTGCTGAGCGCAGTTGCATTGGTTGTGGTTCCCTGCACGAGCTGCCTGGCCCAGGGACTTGAGCAAGATGACGATCTTGTCGCCGGTAAAATGGCCAGCGAGGTGATTGTCAGACCCCTGGGATTT
>JASFFF010000030.1:0-14348 GCA_050124445.1 Desulfosarcina sp. | reverse complement strand
CGACAAAAAGGTGCACGGCCTGGCCATCATGGGGGCGCTAGGCGAAGGTCACAAGCTAAGCGAAGGGGAGCGCCTCGAGGTAATCAAGGCTTATCGCCGGCAGCTTCCCGAAGGCATGCATCTGGTGGTCGGCGTTCGGGCACCGGCCACGGACCCGGCCATCAAAATGGCCCGTAACGCACGGGATCTGGGTGCCGATGCGATCTTGCTGGGACCTCACAATGTGCAGAAGGATGCCGCACTACTGAGTTATTATCAGCGGGTCTCCGAGGCGGCAAAAATCCCTTGTATCATCCACGACTATCCGGCGGTGACCGGCATCACCCTGTCGGTGGAGCTCGTCGGCCGCATCTTTGCCCTTGCCGAGTACATCAACCACATCAAACTGGAAGACCCCCCCACTGGAATGAAGATGCAGGCGCTGGTTGAAAATACGGGACCGGAATTGAAGGTGTTCGGCGCACTGGGCGGCATGTATGCCTTCGAAGAGTTGCAGTTAGGTGCCGTGGGAATTATGACCGGCTTCGTTTACGCTGAACTGCTGGTCCAGCTCTACGACCACTGCCGGAATCGGCAATGGAAGCTGGCCGCCGATCTGTTCTACGATGTGGTGCCCTTGATTCGCTGGGAGTTTCAGCCTGGCATCGGCGTGTCGCTGCGAAAGCATGTTTTAAAGCGGCTGGGTGTGTTCACCACGGCAACGGTCAGGCATCCGGGACCGAATGCTGATGAAAAAACCGTCGAGCAGCTGTTTCGAATTGTCCGCCATCTGATCGACAAGGGATACCTGCTGGCCCTGTAAAGACGTTCCTATAGCGGGTGCGCGAAGCAAGTATATCGGAGTATTTTCTCATTGACGAAGCAGCATGCATTCTGGCTATTCGTTAGACTGAAAAGGGTGAAAAGGCATTAACTTTCGACGGGGAGGAAAAATGATGGACAAGAATATGCGCGTCATGACGGAGAGTCCGCTAAATGCAGAGACCCCGGTCGAAAAACTACGCACATGGATCACTACCAACAGCGCATTTTTTAAACGCAATCAGGGGTTGTTCCCAAAAGAACCGGTAGACTTGGCTGCGTGGTCGCTATCGGTTGAGGGCTTAGTAAACCAACCACTTCATTTAACGTTTGAAGATATCCTCGAACTACCAAAGGTGGAGATCGCAAACACACTCGAATGCTCAGGAAACGGTCGTTCGCTTTTGAAAAAGAAGGCATCCGGCAATCCATGGACCATTGGCGGTGTCGGCAATGCATTGTGGGGCGGCGTTCTACTAAAGGCGCTTTTAGACAGAGCCGGTCTAAAAACCGAAGCCAAACACGTTTGCTTTGAGGGCTTTGATGTACCAAAAGGAAAAGCGCAAATTAAGTTTGTTCGAAGCATACCAGTTGAAAAAGCATTGCACTCAACATTGCTGGCATATGAAATGAATGGAGAACCCCTTCCGCTCCAACATGGATTTCCCATGCGTGCACTTGCGCTGGGTTGGACAGGCGCCAACTGCGTCAAGTGGTTGAATAAAATTACACTGCTAAAAGACCCGGCAAACGGTTTTTATATGGATCGCGTATACCGAATTTTTCAGAAAGGCGAAGACCCTTCAGCCGGAGAAGTTGTTACCAAGATAAATATAAAATCCATAATCACACAACCCATAAGCAATCAACGAATGCCAATTGGTGTCATTCCCATCAGAGGGGCTGCTTACGCTGGTGAGGAGAGCATTGAACAGGTTGAGGTATCTACCGATAACGGGAGAGCATGGAATCAAGCAACGTTGATCGGTTTGAAAGCCCCATTTGCATGGCGGCAATGGGAGTATCTGTGGGAGGCCAAAGAGGAAGGCACTTTTACCATCATGTCACGGGCAATCAGTGGTTCTGGCGCTCGGCAGCCACAATCTGCAACCTGGAACGCACTGGGATACGGTAACAATGGTATTGATGAGCATGCCGTAACCATTCACATCGCATCGACCGCTTGAATCAATAAATGTACTTTTGAGAATACGTCATCACAGATAGCAATCTGCTGGAGGGTCAGGCTTCTTGTAGTATTTTGAGAGTTACGGTCTCAACATGGTCCTTGACTTTTTCTCTATAGGCAAGCATGTGAGGCGATGATAAATGCATTTTTAGATCCTCCACTGTTTGCCATTTCTCGATTACCGTGACAACATTTTCATTAACGTGTTGCACCTTCAGATCCGAAGGAAGGTCGACAGTCGGCATGTATTCAAGGCAGCCGGGTTCTTTTAAAACATTTGGGACATTAGATTTAAAGATCCTTATGAACTCAGACATGTATCCCTGACGAATAGTTATCGATGCGATGACATGTATCATTCTTCAATTCTCGCATTCATCGATCTGCCAAAACCATCTGAAATGAGACTTTTTACTGGTTTATCAATCTTAAACGAACAAAGAGACGCAATATCTTGATACAGTTTATCAGATTTTCTTATTCCATCCACATTCACTTTCAGGGCGCAAGGACGATTTTTGCAGCTGCTGTTCGGTCGTGATGCAGGTCGTCAAATGCCTCGGCGCCGTCTGAGAGTGGGCGTGTCTCCACCCAGCTCAAATCCCCCAGCATGCCATCGGCGATGGCTTGAACAGCTGCCCGCATATCTGCAGCCGTGTAGCAGTAAACGCCGATCATGGAAACTTCGAATAATGTCAGTTTTCGGATGTCCAGTTCTCCAGCGGAGTCCATCAGGCCGATGTGTACAACCATACCGCCTGGGCTAACCGCAGCCATGGCGCTTTTTCGGGTAACCCCACCGCCCACCGCATCGACCACCAGATCGAACGCGTCGATTTCCAATGCTGGATCATTGATCGGATCGTGAACCTGACATCCCACGCACCCGGCGACCGATTCCCGGCGCATGCTGTTGGTTTCAGCAACCACGAGCCGCTCACACCCGTATCCCCTCAACAGCAGAGCAGCAAGCAGCCCTACGGCCCCGCCGCCGATGACCAACGATCGGAGTTCAGCCAAAGGGCGCGGAGATGCTTGTCTTGCCAGATTCAAGGCGTGGAGTGCCGTCGCGGTGGGTTCCGTAAGCGAGGCATGAACCGCATTCAGATCGTCGGGAAGGGGTATCAGATTGACCGCGGGGATGGTGACAAGTTCTGCATATGCACCGGCCAGCCGCATGCCAATCAGTTCCCGCTTGGCGCACAGGTTCGATCTGCCTGTATCGCAAGACGGGCATTGGCCACAAGTGATCAAGGGATTGATCACCACCCGTTTCCCCTCCGCCTCACCGGAAACCACTGTTCCGGCAACCTCGTGGCCCAATATCAGGGGCGGCACGCGTCGGGGGTCCTTGCCGTGATAGGCGTGCATGTCCGAGCCACAGATCCCCGTAGCCTCAACTTTGACAAGCACATCATCCGGTCCGGGCACCGGATCCGGCTCATCCCGATAAACAATCTGGTTGGTATCGGTATATACCAATGCTTTCATGAAATTTCACTCCCATTCGAATCTGGAAAGGTACGCACACCGCTGCCGCGCAGCAGATGGTCGCCCAAAGTTATTTAGCGGTCCAGCCGCCGTCCAGGTAGATGGTCTGTCCGGTAATATAATCGGAGGCCGGGGAGGCTAAAAAGATGGCAACACCTTTTAGATCATCCAGCTCCCCGTTGCGACCGATGATGGTCTGCCGGGCCAGGGCATCAATTACATCTTTTTGATCATAAAGGACTGCTGTCAACCCTGTTTTAAAAAACCCGGGACCAATAGCATTACAGGTGATCCCGCTCTGATTCCCAGACCAGGCTTCGGCCATGGCGCGTGTCAGCTGCATAACACCGCCCTTGGATGCGCCGTAGGGCACACTGTTGGGAAATGCACGTTCGGATTGAAGCGAGGCAATATTGATGATTTTGCCCCATCCTTTCTTCTGCATCCCGGTAATCAAGTGCCGGGCCAGGAAAAAGGGGGCTTTTAAATTGATATCAATCTGCTTGTTCCAGGTGGCATCACTGATCTCATCCCAGGATTGACGAAAGTTTACACCGGCGGCATTGACCAGGATGTCAGGGGCCCCGAAAAAGGAGGCTGACTTTTCGGCCATATTGGCCAGCTCATCGGGATCAGATACATCGCAAGTAAGGTATGCGGCTTTTTTACCGATCGTTTCAACATCCTTTACCGCATCCTTTAACGGATCTTCCTCTTGTTCAAGGGCGGCATGAACGACGGATGCGCCTGCTTCGGCAAGACAGAACGCAATGGCTCTGCCGATACCGGAGCTGCCTCCGGTAACCAATGCGACATGGCCGCTGATATCAAACAATTGATCAATTATTTTCATAGGTCTTTATTTCCTTTAATTCGGTACCAGGTTTCGTCCGGTTCTTCGACTTCCCAACTGAGGTCGCTAAGATTGGCATGCCGTATTTATCCATTTTGAACCGTATGGCAAAATAGGACCTCTTTAGTAAACGATTGAGCCTATCTCTTGGGGATGTGGTAATTCCCCGGTGTGTCTGCCGCTTCTTGAAATTTATCAAATTGACTCAATGATCCTGCCAGCTCCTTTTTCACATCGTTCCAGATGGATAGCTGGGCGCCGACTTTTTCTATCCAGGATGCTTTTTCATCCGCACTCAGTCGGTGCAGCTTGACGCCGGCCGACGTCATTTGCATATCTGCATGGGCCCGCGCCGTAGGTACTTGGGCGTGATTCTGCCGCATGGTCATTTCGCTGGCGAAATCGATCGATGCCCTCAACGGCTGTGGCAGCCGGCTGTACCATTCAAGATTGCAAAAGTAGATCTGGGCATCGTGAACGATATCGGTATACATGATATGGGAAAGCAGATTTTTGAATCCGAACACGTAGAGTGCCCCAACGCAAGGGTCCAGGGCATCGACATACCCTTGCCGGATGGCGGTAGCCGCTTGCACCCATTCCACGAGAATGGGATTGGCCCCCAGGCGCTGGTAAATGCGCTGAAGCATAATTGAGTTTGGAATTCGGAATTTAATCCCGCGCAACTGCCCGGGTGTTTTGATGGGTTCCTTAATGCCTTTGCCAAGGGCTGTGGTGCGCGGATCGATGCACGGATACCACAGCGGCTTAAATCCCCTGGCCTCGATTTTAGGATGGATCTCTTTTTTCCATAAATCAGAAGTCACCAAGTTAACGAACTTTTGATTTTCACTGCACCAGTAGGGAATGTTGATCAAGTCGACCTCGGGCACGAAGGGTGAGAAGTTGGATATGGAACACTGCCCAGCCTGGATGATCGCTTTCTGCACACTCATGGCCAGTGCTCCGCTGGCCCCCACCTGCCCTGACGGTGCTAGCTGCACATAGATCTTGCCGAGACTGGCATTTTGAATATTTTCCTTAAAATCAAGCTGCATGATCGGGTAGCTTCGTGAAACCCCAGGCGCATAGGCCGTACCCAAAATCATGGAATGTTCGGCGGCAGCTTTGAGCTCCGCCTCTTTGCGACCAATCTGGTCGGAGGCTTCCTCAGACCCCAGCGCGTTTTTTGACAGTGCGACCATTGCTGAAGTGATGCCAAAACCGGCACCCAGCTTAAGAAACCGGCGGCGCTCGGTTGAGGTGAGTCCTTTGTCTTTGAAATCTTTTTGCATAATCCCAGTTTCCATTAAACGGTTGTGGTGAAATGGTGCCTATTCAAGGCTGAATACGTTTTCAATCCATATGAATCAGTTTATCAACCACAGTGAAATCCACGGGACGTAGCCGATCAACAGCGCAATGGCGAGCATGCAAAACACGAACGGAAAAACATACCTTGAGATGGATATAATTGGTACCTGGGTAACCCCTGAGACCACGAACAAATTCAAGCCCAAGGGCGGGGTAATGAAGCCAATGCCTAAAGCCGTGACCATGAAGATACAAAAATGGACTTCGTTCATACCGATCTCCAGGGCCAGCGGCAGCAACAGCGGTGCAAGAATGACAATATTCGGTGTCGTTTCCATCACGCAACCGGCAATCATCAAAATGGCGACCATGATGATAATAATCAGATACGGATTGCTCGTCAGTGAAGTCATGCCGCTCACGAACGCCTGGGGGACCTGCAAACTGGCCAGCGTTTGTGCCAAGGGCAGGCTCATGGCGATGATGGGAACGATCACACCACTCACCTTGGCAGAGGTCTCTAAAATCTTCGGAATATCGCTTATCTTCAAAGTACGCTGTACAAAGCCGATAATGATTGCGCTGAGCGCCGCCACGGCCGCACTTTCCGTGGGGGTAAAGATGCCCGAGTAGATGCCGCCCAAAATGATCACGGGGATGAGCAGGGCAAACCGGCCATCGTAAACGGTTTTCCGCCAGTATTGGAAATTGAATCCCGCGGTGCTGTTCTCGTATCCTCGAACACGGTTGACCATCGCATTGGCAAACATGATCGAGATCAAAATCAGTACACCGGGAATGGCCGCCGCCAGAAAGAGGGTGGATGCACTGATGCCCAGCACCAATCCGATAATGATATAAGATATGGATGGCGGAATTAAAATTCCGGTGCAGGCACCCGATGCCACCAGTGCGCAGGCATATGGCTTGGGATAGCCCTTTGCCGCCAGGCGGTCGATGGTAATTCTGCCGATGGCGGCTGCGTCGGCGGCATCCGAGCCGCTGATACAGGCAAAAAAACCGCATCCCAGTACCGTTGACGTGCCCAACCCGGATCGACTTGAACCCATGGTGGCTTCGGCCACGTCGAGCAGCTTACCGGACAACCCGGTTCGAACGAGAATGTCTCCGGTAAGAATAAACAACGGCACCGCAATCAATGCAAATGAATCGATTCCTTCGAACAGTGCCTCACCCAGCAGCGTCGGAGGCAGGACTTCCGTTAATAATAGCATGGCAAACGAACCGACGCCGATGACGACCCAGATGCGGACGGCCAGTAGAATCAAGACGACCATCATAATTAGCGGAACAAAAAATCCCCATCCGAGAATGATTTCTTCCTGTTGCATTAGATATTGTTGAAGCATATGCAGGCTCCTAATCGAAAAGTTTTTTACCCTGGTAGATAGGCCGACCGGCCTTGAGGTCGGAAAAATCTCGGATAATGGACTGAATCAGCCGCACAAGCATCATGGCGAACCCAAGTGGTACGGCGGCCAGAAACCATGCCAGGCTGATTTGCAGGCCATGGGTGACCGACCCGAACTTCAATGATACCAGAACCGACTCGAGAGACCACCAAAAGGCGAGAACTGCCAATCCAACGGTAACCAGATCGCCAAAGATCATGATCATGGCCCGGATACGGTCGCCGACGAATGGCAGGATTAAGTCGATACGGATGTGGGCACGCTCCTTAATGGCCGCCGATGCACCAATCCATGAGACATAGATAAAAGCGTAGCGCGCAATCTCTTCCGCCCAGATCGAAGAGTAACTGAGTGCAAACCGTCGGAACACTTCCATAAAGATCGTGATTACGATCAAGGCGTAAATCGGTAATAACAGCCACCGTTCGCCATTTTCATCAATATTGTGAAGGATATTTCGAATCGTCATGCGTTCACATCCTTTTTACAAACAATTTTCCGGTGATGGAACAGACGGCGCCGTTGTCGCGGCGCCGTCTGTCGCCAACTATTAGGCCTTGACGTCGTGCACGTAAAATCGGCCCATGGTATTGGCTGCCTTGAGAAACATATCAAATTTTTCTGACGACCCAGCCAGTTCTTTCTTGAAACTGTCCCATGCGGGCAATTGCGCGCCGGCCTTTTCCACCCACTGTTTCTTTTCATCAGCCGTGGGCACATAGAATTGCACACCGGCTGCGGCCAGTTCCGCCATGGCATAGGCACGGGCAGCCGGCACTTTGGCCAGATTCTGCTGCATGGTGATTTCACTGGCAAAATCGATTCCGTCTTGAATCTTTTTGGGTAATCCTTCAAACCATTTGAGATTGCAGGAATACACCTGGCTGTCGGGCACGGCCCCGTTGAAGGTCACCCAGTCCAGCACATCCTTGAATCCGAAGACATGCAGTGCTTCAACGGATGGATCCAGGGCATCGGCCACACCCTGCTTGATGGCTGAAGAGGTTTCACCCCAGGCCACAGGCGTGGGATTGGCGCCCAACAACTGATAGAACTGGGCCAGGATCTTGGACCCGGGTACGCGAAACTTGATCCCCTTCATCTGGTCCGGTGTCTTTATCGGGCCTGGGACCCCCTTGCGGGTGGCAACCACCCGCGGATCGATGACGACATACCACAGCACCTTGAACCCCTTTTGGGCCACTTTGGCATGCACTTCATTGCGCCAGGTATCGGAAGTAACCAGATTGACGAATTTTTGATTTTCACCGCACCAATAGGGGATATTGATCAAGTCCGCGACGGGGGCAAAAGGGGCGAAGTTGGAAATCGAATGCTGGGCAGCCTGTATGGTTCCGCTTTGAACTTTTTGGACCAGCGCGGAACCGGCACCCAGTTGGCCGCCAGGCGCCAGTTTGACATAAACCTCTCCATTGGTACAGTTTTGAATGTTTTCTTTCATATCCAACTGCATAATGGGATAGCTGCGCGATGCCCCCAGTATATAAGCGGTGGCAATATTCATGGTGTATTTGGCCTTCTTTTTACGCTGAGTCTCCTCCTTGGCGACTTGTGCACTGGCCTCTTTTGAACCCAATACGCCACTGAACAGTGCTACCGTGGCGGCCGTAAATCCAATTTTGGTCGTCAATTCCATAAAGCGACGCCGTTCTTCCATTTTCAAACCGGATTCTTTCTTTTCGTCATGTGTCATTTTTTAGTCTCCTCTTGTCTGAGTTGAAGTTTATTTTCAGCGGATTCTCTCTTCAAAGCCGCTACAATTAATGAAACACAAGCCACGGATAGCAGGAGGAATTCGGCCACATTTCCTAGATGGGGTAAATTCAGGCCATATGAGATCCTCACTTTACCAAGAAGCACGTTGATAAAGTATAGAAAGAAAAGAACAAAACAGGTTATCAATGCGCCTTTTCCCTCTTTGACGTTTGTCTTATTGTCTTGTTGTGCCACCATGGCATGTCACCTCCGGGTTAGGCTTACTGGATAGAAGAGTTTGGTCAGGACGTACGCTACATGCCCAAGGACTTCCTGTAGAACAGGTGAACGGTGACCATTCATGGCCCCGGCTCTGTCACTGGGTTAATACGTTGGGTGCTGATATACCTTGAAATCCCATTTTTTGCCCGGGTTGTACTTGGTCAGACGCCAGTCACAGGCGCGTGCATGCCCTTCCATGCCTTCAATGCGGGAAAGGCGGGAAGAATATTCACTGATCAGGCTGCTTACGTTATTGTCAACGGGCTCCTGATATGTCAGGATTTTGAGATATTTATGTACATTCAGGCCGCCACTGAAATGGGCTGCTTTTTTCGTCGGCAGGACGTGGTTGGGGCCGGAACATTTGTCTCCGTGGGTAACGGTACTGACCTCACCCATAAAGAGAGACCCGTATGAACTCAGGCGCTCAAGCCACCATTCAGGATTGTCAACCAGTACTTCAAGGTGTTCAGGCGCATATTGGTCGCTTACCGCTATCACCTCTTCAGGGCTGTCGCAAAGAATAATCTCGCCGTAATCTTTCCATGACTGGGCAGGCGTGGCCGGATCCGGCATATCCGCGATCAGTCTGGGCATCAGTTCCATCACTTTATCACAGAGTTCTCGAGACTCGGTGAAAAGCCATACCGGTGAGTTGGTACCGTGCTCACCTTGGGAAAGCAGGTCAATGGCAACCGTCATGGGATCTGCGTTGCTATCGGCAATCACCGCAATTTCGGAAGGTCCCGCAAAGAGGTCAATGCCACAAACGCCTTCACCCGCGAGAATCGCTTTCGCCTCGGCAACAAAGGCATTGCCCGGACCGGCGATGATATTTGCCGGCTTGTCGGTAAATATGCCGTAGGCCATGCAGGCGATTGCCTGTACGCCGCCCATCTCAAGAATGATGTCGGCACCGGCAAGATCCATGGCGTAACATACGGATGCATCGATGGCTTCTCCGCGTGGGGGCGTGGCGGCCACGATAAAAGGAACGCCAGCAACCCTGGCGGTGGCAATACTCATGAGTGCGGAACAGGTGTGCGCAAAGCGCCCACCCGGAACATAGCATCCCGCCACATCCATGGGGATCACCCGTTGTCCGGCACGCACGCCTGCCGGAGTGACCATATCAAAATCTTGAATACTGTCTCGCTGAGCTTTGGCGAACGCGGTAATCTGTTCGTTTGCAAACTGAATATCCGTTTTCGCGTCTTCAGGAACGCTGGCGATAAGACGGGCTTTTTTCTCGGGAGAAAGAATGAAGTCCTGATCCCAATTGTCAAACTTTTTTGCAATCGCACGAACCGCATCTTCGCCGTTGGTACGGATGTCCGCAAGAATGCCTTCTACTACCTTGCGCGCTTGACTGCTGTTTTCTTCGGCTGAAAGTTCTGCTTTTTTAATGTATTCCATTTTTTCTATCCTTATGCGTTTTTGCTTGTGTTACCTTACTTTATAACCCCATTTTCACAAAAGCGAAACAAATGAAGGATCCCGTGTGCTGCGTACCACCTTTCAGAAGTGTGAAGTGATAGCTACACAAGAAGCCGACCAACATGGTTATGCACTCTCGTACAATTTCGTCAGGACGTACTCTTCATGACCGAGAACTTCCTGCGCAGTCAGGCGGCCTTCGCACGTACGAATCAGCATGTCGATGAGATTATCGCCAGACTCATCCAGGGTCATTTCTCCTCTAAGAATAGCAGAACAGTCGTAGTCGATGTGCTCGGACATATCACCGGCGGTACGCGGATTGGCGGTCAATTTGATTACCGGCTCGATGGGGTTGCCGATGATATTGCCTTGGCCGGTGGGAAAAAGATGGGCCACGAAACCGGCTGCAGCCCACAGCGTTACCGCCTCAGCTGCTGCGCTGGAAGAGTCCATGTACCACAATCCCGGTCCGGTAGGGGCGACCGCCTTATCTAACGCACCGACATATTTACACTTCTTTCCGATTTTCTGTATGTTGCCCATCGCTTTTTCTTCGATTGTGGTCAGCCCGCCGGCAATGTTGCCTTTGGTGGGCTGGCTGCCGCTGAGATCATCGGTTTTATTGCGATCGATCATTTCAGCATATCGGTCAAAAAGTGCCATGAATTGCTCGGCAGCCTCGGGAGTTGCCGCCCGCTCCTTGACAATCATCTCACCACCTGTGATTTCACTGGTTTCTCCGAAACTGCAGGTGGCGCCCATCTCAACGAGTTTATCGAATACGTTACCCACCGTCGGATTGGATGCCAGGCCGGAAGTAGTATCCGATTCGCCGCATTTGGTGGATACCCAGATCTCGCTCAGATCACAGGCTTGGCGCTTAATTTCGCTGGCCCAATGCACATATTCTTTGGCCTTCCAACTGGCCATCTCCACCGTTTTGATCTCACCATGACGCTCAATGGCGAAACCGGTGACGGGTTTGCCGGTCTTGGCGATGCCGTCAACCACCCGGTTGGTCCACTCCGGCTCGATACCGATGACAACCACTGCAGCGACATTGGGATTGGCACCGGTGCCGATGAGTGTGCGAAAGAACAGTTCTAAATCTTCACCGAATTGCAGTCTGCCATAGGCATGGGGCAGCGCTTTGCAGCCTTTTATATTGAAGGCCACTTTTTCGCAGGCTGAGTTGCTCAAGTCGTCCAATGGCAAAATGACGACATGATTGCGGATCCCGACACGTCCGTTTTCCCGTCTAAAGGCCATTATTTGGGGATTGCTCATGGTTACCACCTCCTCGTTTTTAGATTCTGGGTGTGAACGTGTCCGCCCATTTTTATATCCGCCACAATTTTCCCGATGTCAGCGCCATACTTGATAACCGAGTCGTTAACTTGATGATCGATCATGGCGATCTTATGCCCAAGGGGGATGTCATTCAACGCCTCAACGATAACCTGCTCCTGGGAGTCCATGTACAACCCCTCGGCCTTTTCACCGGCCTTGATGTCGACAGTGGCAACCCCGACACTGTCACCCTTTTCGTGAACTAGAAATTGAATCATTTATTTCCTCCTTCTCCAATTAAAAATAGTCGGCCAAACACTCACCGAGGCCTTGGTGATTATTCAGATGCTGAGTTTTAAACGAAACTAAGCTGATGATCATTTAACCGTGAAAAAAGTGGTATTTGCACGAGGGACAACAGCAACCTATCGATTTTCTATATTTTATCTACCCAAGGGCAGCGTTAATTCTCAGGGGTGTCCCCCGGCGCGTTATGCCGAAATCTTTCATTCGCGCATCACGGACATCACGGGCAGCAATGTTGATGGTTCCGTAAAAAGGCCGATATCTGCGTTACGCTTCATCCCTCGTCACTGTGGAGTACCCATAAGTACGGCTCATTCCTCGGGATGGAACATAAATGTTCGCCGTAAGGATAAGAATCGATTTCCTGTTCGCTCGCTTAAGCTCGCTTTCGCGGCCCGCAAGCCTTGATCTCGGCGCTTTTTACAAAACCATCTGAAATGAGACTTTTTACTGCTTTATCAAAGTTGCAGCTTCGAGCAATTGCGTATGCGGGAATTTTATCAATCGACTCCCGATTCGGCGGTGGTTGAAGTCCGTTTCCAAACGGTATAGTCACCGACAGTGACGCTATCTCTGGCGGCGTCTTGACCATCTGCTCGACGATGTCGGGCAGAATAAGATTGTACGGGAACGGGTCGCGTGCCATCGAGAATGACGATTGCAATATTCAGGGATTGATCGGTTGTCTTCAAACCGGGTGCCATTCACCCGGTCACAACCGCAACCATTTACGCACCAAGGTGCGTTTGCCTTTCCGGCCGTTGGCCGGAAAGGCAAACCAACGGCTACGCGGGTGGTCGTTGACTCTTCTCAATCGGTCTATTATTTGACCGCTTTAAAATGCAACGGCAAGCATATCTGAAAATGGTTCACAAACATTTGCAGGCGCTGGTTCAAGAAGCGTTACATTGGCTATATTGAATATGCGGATGGGCATCGGGCCACCGTGATAGTCCATATTAAAAACCAATGCAGGGTCCCGTTGCTGTAGAGATCATAAGCACTGCATTTCAGATGCCAGACGTGATTAAATTTTATCTTACTGTTATATATTGGTATATGTTTTTTGGTGAAAAATCTAATCTACATTTAGGCCCCAATATTGGGCGCATTGCCCAATATTGGGCTTTACACGGATCGGAATTAAATTTAAGATAAAGACGCCTTTAAATTACCTAACCACCCACGCAAGCCATGTTCCGAACAAACGCAACGATCAGCAGGAATTCAAATGAAATGGGATCTCGCCACCCGGCACCAGATACTGCTCGAAATAACGAATGCCGTAATATCCAATAAAACCAATCAGGGTTTTTTTGATGCGCTTACTGCAGAATTGGGCAAGCACTTCCCTTTCGACCGTTTGAGCATCAATCTGTATGACCAAAAAACCGAAACGCTACAATACTTTACCAAGGCAGATGGCGTCGGTCACAGCACCATCTCAAACATGCAACAACGCCCCTTGAAGGGCTCGATCGCCAATATGGCGATCCAAGCAAAAAATCCGGTTATCATAGATGATTTGACCCATTATTCGGATTTATCAATTATCAACCAATTGCTTAAAGCCGGCTTGACCTCAACGATGGCCTTTCCGCTGATCGTTCGTAAACAAGTATTGGGCACGCTGCACTTTTCCTTCAAAGACCGGCCCAGCAATCTGTCGGAATTATCCAATTTACTGGCAGAAGTATCTAAACAGGTGGCCATAGCGGTAGACAATCTGGTCGCCTACAAGCGTTTGAAGGACGAAAAAAAACACCTGGAACGCGAGAAACAGTACCTGATTGGCACCCTCGATGAATATAAGCCGGAAAACTTCTACTACATTTCACCGGAAATGTCTGAAATTATGAAATTGGTCGATAGGGTGGCCAAAATTGATGCCCCGGTTTTAATCACAGGAGAAACGGGAACCGGGAAGGATTACCTGGCGCGAAACATCCATCATCTCAGCCACCGCAAAGCGCACATGTTCATTAAGGTCAACTGCCCGGCGATCACGTCGACATTGTTTGAAAGCGAATTGTTTGGCCATGCCAAGGGATCATTCACCGGTGCCGATACCCAACGCATCGGACGATTCGAAATGGGTGACAACGGAACGGTTTTCCTCGATGAAATCGGTGAATTGCCTGCTGGTCTGCAGGCCAAGCTGTTACAGGTATTGCAAGAAAGACGCTTTGAGCGTGTCGGGGACAATAGACCGATAGTTGTCAATTTTCGACTG
>JASFFF010000029.1:0-14896 GCA_050124445.1 Desulfosarcina sp. | reverse complement strand
TATTGGTTAATTTTTTGGGATTAATGTAGTTATCCGGCCCTATGTTCTCATCTAAAACAGCGGTTATCTGTCTGACAAAACGCAGCTGCATTAAAAAACTGTATGCTTTTTCCAGCTCCTCAAATTCCTGGAGTGTGAGGATTTTCCTTATTCGCAGCTGATTGAGACGATCGAGGGTATTGGTTTCCTCGATGCTGTTTCTCAGTGCATACACGCGGGCGAAATCGACGATCGGCGTCATGGCGCTTTTTATGTCAAAGGCATTGCGATGTTTCCCTTTGGATTCCACAACAAAGTTGCGGAAGAATCCAAGCGGGGGCTTGAAATGGAGTGCATTTTCGGTCATGTGACGGAAAAAGCCGGACCAACCCTCTAATGAATTGAACAAATGCCGCCTCAGCTCGCCGATTAGCGATGCCTCGCCGAAGCCATGCCGGAAATCGAAAAAGATACTGGCCTGTAATAGATCTTCGGCTTCGGCGGCGTAAATCCAGTCGCTGAAATAGGTCTTCCATTGGCCAAGCGATTGACACCAGCGCGGATTTTTAGCCATTACATCACCGGTGCAATAGTCGTAGCCAACCTGATTCAACAACCGACAGGCCTGGTTTCCAAAGGCCTGAAAATAGGATCTAACTGTCTCAGATGCGCCTGCTTGTGGGTCTTGGTAGACGATGGCATTGTCTTGATCGGTTTTCAGGGTCTGCTCCTGCCGACCCTCGCTGCCCAAGATCATGAATACGAATGGCACCGGTGGTGGCCCCAAATCGTCTACGGTTATGGCCATGAGCTTGTTGAGTATCGTGTCGGAAACCGTGGTGATGAACCGGGTCACATTCTGGGCCGTGGCCCCGCTGTGTATCAAGCTGCGCACCAGAACGGGCAATTGGTTGTGCTTTTCGACAATCGCTTCAAGGTGTGTCGCAGTCTGAATTTCACGCAGCACAAACAGGGGTGACTGCCCCTGAAAAGTTATGAGATCCTTGTTGGACAGCATTCCGATAACATGGTTGTTGCCGTCCACCACCCCGATATGCTGAAAGTCCTCTTCCATCATGGTCATCATGGCCTCGAATACCAACGCTTTTTCCGAAACGGTGCGAAGCGGTGACGACATGATGCTAGCCACGGGCTTGTCAATGGGATAGCCCTTTGCAATCACCTTGCGGGCAAAATCCTTATCCGTAACAATGCCTACCTTTTTCGGGGCTTTCGAACGGATGAATGCATAACTGCTTTTGCGCTGAAGCATGGTATTGGCCGTATCGCGAATCGAGTCATCTGCATCGCAGAAAACTGGATCGCGTGAAAAAATCTGGGACAGCGGTTGGTTAAAGAATTGGAGGCCATCCTCTTTGGGGTGAAGGGTTTTGGCAATGATGGCTGCATAGGACCGGCTGAGCATCCGCTTCCCGAACGTATCCGAAAAGAAGTCCGAAAAAGCGCTGTATTTTTTGCAGATTTCGAAAAACAACTTACTGGGCATCACCCAGAAGGTAGCATTTTCCACCACCTCCATGGTGCGCACCGACAGGCCATCATGCAGCAGCATGGAAATACCGCCGTAGATGTCCCCTTCAGACATCAGCTCCCGGATTTTCTTCTCACCCTTTTCCTCATAGTACCGTTCTACAGCGCCTTTTTGAAGGATATACAAGTACCCGACCCGGGTTTTTCCCTGAACGAACAGGACCGTTCCTTTTAAGTATGAAACGAGGGAGAGCGATTGGGCGACGCGTTCAATTTCTTCTTCAGGCAGAAAGGTGAACGGGCCCACACCCGATAGAAATAGCCGCGCTTGGGCCGCACGAGTGATATCGTCTAAAGATTCATCGAAGATGTTCTGGCTAAAATTTTCCAAAAAGAAGGCATGGAAGGCTTTATTCTTGGTGCAAATTTCCATGATAACGGCGGATGGAATGGAAATGGCGTGCAAATCAGAATCCACCTGAGCCGTTCTCAGGGCGATGCCGGCATTGAGCATCACGGAAATGCCGCCATAGACTTCCCCCTGCTTGATGTATCCGCTGAGTTGCTGATCACCCTTCACATCCTGGTAAAGCGAAAGTTGACCTTTCATTACCACCAGTACATTTTCAATCCGCGTTTCCCCCTGAGTGGAAACCGGCTCTCCTTTTGGAAGCTGGATCAGTTCTGAGTTGGATACGACTCGATCAAGTTCTTCTTTTTTTAGAAATGAGAAGTGAGGCATACTGGACAAGAATCGAATAATGCCTGCTTTCATGGGACCACCCTCTGCAAAGATATAATTGGCAACCACTGCCCATGGAGGAAATACCACCGGGTTGATCAGACGGGGCCTGCTGGCAAACAGATGTGGCGATTAAATCATCAAGCTGCCTGAATGTCAACTTTCGGAAAGAGTCGATGTCATTGTATTTAGGTATGTTAGATGGACTTAAGCGGATTGGGCAAGTTTTTGGGCGATGGCGTTAAACGCTTCAGACACAATGGAATCGGCGTATCGTGCCTGATAGGACGTACCGGCGTCGCCACATTCAACGACTTTCTGATCAAAGGGGATTTTGCCTAAAAAAGGTATACCGGCTTGATCGGCGGTTTTCTCTCCACCTCCAGATCCGAATAGATCCAGGACCGACTGGCAATGCGGGCAGGCAAATCCACTCATGTTTTCAACCAAACCGTAGATTTCCATCTTGACGATTTTGCAAAAATTGATCGACTTTCTCACATCCGCCAGAGACACCTCTTGGGGTGTGGTGACAATGATCGCCTTGGCATCGGGAATGGTTTGGGCCACGGTCAGCGGCTCATCACCGGTTCCAGGCGGTGCATCGACAATAAGAAAGTCCAGGTTTCCCCATTCAACGTCTGCGATGAATTGCTGTATGGCTGAAAATTTAACTGGGCCGCGCCAGATAATCGCATCGTCTTTGGTTGGTGTCAGGGATTCGACAGAAACAGCGCTTAACTGCTTCGAATAGCGCATGGGTTGAAGCTTCCGATTGGGTCCAAGATCCAGCATGCCGCCAAGCCCCAACATCCGTGGAACGTCTGGACCGTGCAAATCCACATCCATGATGCCCACGCGATAGCCCAGATTGGCCAAAGCGATTGAAAGATTCACGCTGATGCTGGTTTTTCCAACACCCCCTTTTCCGCTCATGACAATGAATTTATGCTTGATGCGACCGAGGGACCCTTTTATGTCGGCGTCCCTTTGCGCTTTTGAGTTGGACTGCTGGTTGGCAGCACGCATGCTGCTTTGAATCTGTACCATGGCTTATCTCCAGACTTGCCCGGCCCGGCAACAACGCACCGTCAGGATTTTAAGGGCATTCGGGCAATTGATAAATAGCTTGTCGCGCTTGCCGGGCTGCTGGTTGATTGCTTTCATATCTGGCGCTCGGCGCCCGCAACCAACAAATTCAGCCCACCGATGAAAATTTATCTTAGCGGCTCTTGGCTGTAGATGCGGATATAGGCTATACGAGTGGTCGTTGACTCAGGTACCGGTAGATATCGTCTTGCCCGCACGCTGGGCACGCCTCCGGTCGACCGGTACCCAAAGGCTCCCTCCAATTGTTATGGCAGTTCCGGCATGAAAACCGTCGCTGTTCTTCAACCATTTTATAGTTTCCACCATCGATTTTGATGGCTTTGCCGTTGATGAGGGCGTCGGCGACCGTCTGCCTCGCCTGGTGCAGAATTCGTCCGAATGTGGCGCGTGAAACGCCCATACACTGTCCGGACTCTTCGTGCGACAACCCGTCTAAATCAGCCAGCCTGAGGGCCTCCCGCTCATCCACAGTAATGCACACCTCGGAAAGGTCAACCAAAGGAATCCCCCTGGGCTTGAAGTAGCTGATTTTGGGGTTGAATGCCACGAGTCGGTCTTTTCTGGGTCTTCCCATGAGCCCCTCCATACACATATCCGGCTTTTAAACGGTTGTTGTTCCCAATCTCTGTTGCCGCGGCGTACACACCGCCGGCGACCACGGTCAATCGGCCCGACAACACACGATTCCTGCTGTGATGACGAACTCGGTTAACATGTCGACGTCGATTCTTTAAACGGGTGGAAGCGATCGGCAGTGTCAATCCAACCCAATCACCGGGTTTGGTTGGTTCCTGGTTTGGGCTCTGGGGTGTCCGGCGGCTCAATTTTTGGGTTGATTTTGGTAAAGTAGTCCCTGGAATCCTTAACAAAGAGCCAATAGGAGCCCATTATCGTGAACAAGGCGACACTGACGCAGAGCAGCGTGAGCAGTTTATTGTGTGGCGAGACCGCCAGAACAAACAAATCGTAAACCACGATAAAACAATTTCCCAACATCACCAAAGCTCTGGCCCATTTTTTAATCAGAAACATCAGAAAAACTAGAATGCCGCTGATGATTGCCATGCTTCTAATGACGTTCTCTGCCTGATCAACTGCTTGATTGAAATAAAAAAAGGCGTAGATGAACAGCGGATGACACACCCAGGCCACCGCTAGCATCAGATAGCTTTTTTTAAAACTGGCCGGCGAATTGCTCAAACGGGCAAAATAATCATTCATACAAACGCTCTGCGGTCACCATGGGGTACCGATAGGAGGCATCACCCGGCAGATCATTCGGCCGGTAAACGAACCCTCAGCTTCTGGCCGACATTTATGACGGCTTCATCCGACAGCTTGTTGATGGACCTGAGTTGTTCCAATGAAATCTTGTATCGTTGGCTGATGCTGAACAGGGTATCGCCGGGCACCACCGTATGCAGACTTGAGGCTGCGGCTTTCTTGGAAGGCGGCGGGCTGGCCGCAGGCGTCTTTGGCACCGGTGGTGACGGTTGTTTTTCAATTTCAGCGACTTTTTCGAAGGTTTCAGTGGTTTTTTTCTGCAGGGCATCCAGGCTCATGGCCAGATGGTCCATTCTCAGCGACATCGATGCCTCAGACCGATCAAACCGGGTTTTAAATTTCTCAAAAGACTTGGCCTGCTCCCAAATGCGGGTCACTTTTTCATCCATGCCCTCATATTTTTCTAACCGCTGTTCCAGACCTTGAATCTTTTGCTCCAAGTTTTTTATACGCGTCAAACCGACAGATTCGTCTAGATTGTAAAACAACAGCATCACCAGCAGCACAACGCCGGATACGACAGCAATGCCGAGTCCCCAGTACAGGTAGCGAACCGAATTTCCGGATAATATGGCCGCTTTTCGCAACCCTTTCTCCTTGAAGGACGAATAGCCATCATCTGCATAATACGGATCGCCCGTATCGGCATTTGCGCCGTCATCTTTTTTGGTATCTTTCCATTTCATCACCGTGCCTCCACAGCCTCGAATGACCCACTTGTCAGGCACATACAGGTGCCCAATGAATTGACCTTTCTATAAACCAAAAGGGCGATTGACATCAACCCCAATATCGCCCTTGTCAGTCAGCTGTCGAAATTAACGTCCCACAGCCTTGGCCGCCACATCGTTTGAGAACGATGTGGGTCTGTCGGTAATTGGATCTGCCCCGTTGAATGGGCCTGGGGCCATACCTGTATTGACCCCACCCTGTTTTTCAACTATTGTGCAGCAATCGTTGACTTTCAATCGGCAGGAAACGAACCATGCCCAACCACTCGCACCACTTTGTAGAAACGTTTGAGGGCTTTGTCGGATTTGGTCTCAATCGGGAATCCGATATGGATACGGTGACCTATTATCTGCAGAAATTTTCTGACGACCATCTGATGGCGTTGCTGAGAAACCGATTGAGTGACGATGAGCGCCAATCCATTTTCGATCTGATTTCGGATCTATTGCGCAGGCATCTATCGGAAGAAGAATACCACCGCTATTTTTTAAAAGACAACCGTTGAAATGATGGTAACGCCATGCTCACCGAAACCCAGCTAAGACGCTATGCCGATGTGTTGCTATGGGGACTCAAAACCGCACGCAGCAAGCCATTTCGAAAAGGCGATGTGGTTCTGGTGCGTTTTAACATCGACGCCGTTCGTTTAGCAGAAATTCTGGAAGGTCGACTATTGGAGATGGGTTTGAACCCGGTCCGTCGGCTGAACCCCACGCCGGTCATGGAAAAGACTTTTTTCCAATTGTCCAACCGCAGGCAGCTGGTTTTTGACGCGCCTGGAGAGGCCGAGCTGTATCGCAACCTCAACGGTTCCATTTTTCTGCATGCGCCGGCATCCATCACCCATTTAAGCGGCATCGATCCCAAGAAGATCAGTCGGTTTACGCTTTCTAAAAAATACCTGCGGGATATTCTCGAAGCGCGCGATCGGGCCGGCCTTTTCGGATGGACGCTATGCATGCTCCCCACGGTCGAACTGGCCAGTCAGGCTGGACTCACCACGGATGACTACACCAAACAGATCGTCAAGGCCTGTTTTTTAAATCGTCGCCAACCGGTGGCGCACTGGAAGGCCGTCTTTAAAAACGCCACGGCCATTAAAAAGTGGTTAAACCGCATGGCGGTCAAGCACTATCATATCGAGTCAGCCAGAATTGATCTAACCGTCACGCCGGGCGATCAGCGGCAATGGATTGGTATATCCGGACACAATATTCCCAGTTTTGAGCTCTTTCTCTCACCGGATTGGCGCGGTACCAGTGGGACCTATTTTGCCGATCAACCCTCCTATCGAAACGGCAACCTGGTTCAGGGGGTGCGGTTAACCTTTAAAAAAGGCGTCGCCGTTGATATCGAGGCGCAATCCGGGGCCAATTTTGTCAGGCAGCAGCTCGGCATGGACCGCGGCGCATCCCGACTGGGTGAATTTTCTCTCACCGACAAACGCTTTTCTAAGATCAACCGCTTTATGGCCAACACCCTTTTCGATGAAAATTTTGGCGGGCGGTGGGGAAACTGCCACGTGGCTTTAGGGTCCAGCTACGCCGATACCTATCGCGGTGATGTTCGGTCCCTGGATAAAAAGATTAAAGCCAGGCTGGGTTTCAACGATTCAGCACTGCATTGGGATTTGGTGAACACGGAAAAAAAACGGGTGGTGGCGCATCTTGCCAATGGCCGTCGCACGACGATTTATGAAAATGGTCGCTTTACCTACTGATTGTTGCTGATGGCCAGGTCCCTGCTTTGCGCAACCAGACACGCTCATCAACATGATGTGGTAGGCCAATATCCTACAAACCACTAGATGTGGTTATTTATGCTGATTAGGACCATCTTGATGCCGCCTGCGTTTCGCTTTCCAAAAAAGGACTGCTAAACGCAAAAAGGCCCGGTGAACCTACGTACTGTGCCGCCCAGGCCATCTCGAGAGCCAGTGCTTTTGGTTGGTTCAAACTTTGTATTTACCGAAATCTTCGGGTGAGAGCTTTTCCAGGTATTCAGCCCACTTTTTGCCCTCCTCGCTATCATCCAGCACTTCACCGGTACCACGCCCCACATGTGATTTTTCAATGACCCGTTCATCCACGAAGATGGGGGCTTCAAAACGCAAGGCCAATGCAATGGCATCGCTGGGGCGCGCATCCATGGTGAACGAACGCTCATCAGAGGCGAAATGAATTTCCGCATAGAACGTGTTGTCTTTCAGATCGCAGATGTCGATTCGATTGATCTGTAGATTGAGCATCTGGGTGAGGTTTTTAAACAAATCATGGGTCATGGGCCGGTCGAATTGAATATCCTGAAGCGCTGATGCGATCGACGTTGCCTCGAGTAGACCGATCCAAATAGGCAGGGTTTTGTCGCCATCTTCGGTTTTCAACAGAATGATCGGGGTATTGGACGCCGGATCCATGGCCAAGCCCGCTATGTTTACCTTATGCAGCAATGATCGTCTCTCCTTTATGCGGTCTATCGCCCATCGGTCTGTCGATCAACCGACCCCACAACGAGTGGGCGTACGCTCCATCTATCATTATATTCGCAAAGGTCCCTGTCAACATTTCTTTGCCGTCGGATGCACCGCCGGGGACGACAAAGTGGATGATATGGTTGGATGAGGATCGACCGGACCACTGGATCTTGTGGCCGCCGTCAAGCGACGTGTCGGGCGCAAATCTCCGGCTGGGACCCTCGACCAACACCCGACAGGTTGTGCCCACCATTGCTTGGTATTTCTCCTGGGTGATGCGTGACTGAAGATCCAGCACCGACTGCAAGCGCTCTTTTTTAACCGCTTCGGTGACTTTTCCAGAAAAAGCAGCCGCCGGCGCATGGGGACGATCCGAGTACATGAAAGCGAAAAGCCCGTCGTAACGCACGGTTTCAATTAGTTTCAGCGAGGCTTGAAATTGCCGCTCCGTTTCTCCGGGGAATCCGACAATAATATCAGAGGTAATGGCGATATCCGGGCAGGCGTCTCTGAGTCTCTTGATTTGATCCAGGTAGCTTTCCCGCGTATACCTGCGGTTCATGCGCACTAAAATCTCATTATCGCCGGCTTGCACGGGCAAATGAATGTGACGACCAAGCTTGTTTAGCCTGCCGAATGCCTGGATCAGGTCATCGGAAAGGTCCTTGGGATGGGAAGTGGTGAATCGAATGCGGCCCAATCCCTCGATGTCGTTGACCCTTGCCAGCAACTCGGCAAAACTGCACAGCTGCTCCTTATTTCCGTAGCTGTTGACATTTTGCCCCAATAGCGTCACTTCACGAATGCCCTGGTTCACCCGCATGCGAATCTCTTGAACAATGCGGTCAGGATGCCGGCTGGCCTCGCGTCCCCGCACATGAGGCACGACGCAATAGGTGCAAAAATTGTCGCATCCGCGCATGATGGTGACAAATGCAGATACCTGACCGTCGATGGATGGGCCAGCAACAGGATCATCTGTTTCGATGGCACCCGACAGCCTTACATCCACAAGGCGGCAGCGTGACACCTCAATGCGCTTTACCATTTGCGGTAGGCGAAAAATCGCATGGGTACCGAACACCAAGTCCACGTGGGCCATGCGTCTCAAGATTGCCTCGCCCTCCTGCTGGGCAACACAGCCACCGACGGCAACGATGAGCGATGGATTGGCTGATTTCAGTTTGGCCAGTCGCCCCAAAAAGCTGTAGGCCTTTTGCTCAGCCTTTGCGCGGATGGTGCAGGTATTGACAATGACCATGTCAGCCGATTCGATGTCGTTCGAGCTCAGGTAACCCAATGGCGCCAGCACGCCTGCAATCTGGCTGGCGTCATAAACGTTCATTTGACATCCGATGGTGCTTATATGCAGCAATTTTGACTTCATGACGAACCAGCGTTTTTCTCTAATGAGCGGTCATCGACCCCCGTCGGCGTCAGTTGGGGGCCAATGACCCGATCCGGAATGTGGGTTTATGGATGATCGACCGGATTCACGTCAAATGCGGCGGCCATTTCATGCATGATGCCCTTTACCAGCCTTTCACAACCGGGTGCAACGGCAATTTGAACGACAGCCCGACCGGGGTCCAGCGTGGACACGACAGCCACATTATCGTACGCCTCGAGGATAAATTTAAGGTAGCTGATTTGACGCCGGTCAACCTCGTACCAGCATCTAGCTGTTTGCGACCTCATCTATCACTGCACCTTTCTAATTGACAACCCGAAAGTGACGGTTGGAACATAATTTGCGCAACAGCAATTGTTCCGGTAATCACCCTGCCCTGTAAGTTGGATCGGCATGACCGCTGAGGGTGCCTGGCCACCTTGGTGCTTGTCTGCAAAGAGATAATAAGATATGCCCCATTCATGGAAAAACAATGGCAGCTGCTCAACCCAAACCCGCAAACGGTGCGAAAGCTTACCCGCCAAATGGGTTGCAGTCCCCTGACGGCGAGGCTTCTGGTCATTCGCGGCATCCAATCGGAGAGCCAGGCATCACGTTTTTTACGCCCTTCATTGAACCATCTCACACCGCCCATGGAGATGGCAGGCATGCAAGCGGCCGTCGATCGCATTCAGCGCGCGTTGATGACGGACGAAACGATCATGGTGTGCGGCGACTATGATGCCGACGGCATCACCGCTACGGCGCTGCTGGTTGCCTTTCTGCGTCAATGCGGTGCAACGGTCGACTACTACATCCCCCATCGAATCATCGATGGCTATGGCCTGCAGGCAGATGTCATCTCCAAACGGGTGCTGCCGGCCGGCGTGAAATTGATCGTCACTGCCGATTGTGGCACGGGCAGCCAGGATGCCATCACGTCTGCCTATCAAGCCGGTATTGACACCATTGTCACCGATCATCACCCCGTTGACCGACTGCCTGAACGTGCCGTCTCCGTGATCAATCCGGCTCGGTCAGATTGCAAAGCCAACCTAAACCACCTGGCCGGTGTCGGCGTCGCCTTTTATCTGATTATTGCCTTGCGAACGCAATTGAGGCAATCCGGCTTCTGGAACAAACGCAAGGAGCCCAATTTGAAACAGCTGTGCGATCTGGTGGCCCTTGGCACCATCGCCGATGTGTCTCCCCTAATCGAGGAGAACCGGGACTTGACCGTTGCCGGTCTCCAGCAGATCAACCAATACCCTCGACCCGGTTTGTTGGCGTTGATGCATATGAGCGGACTGTCGGGCGCACCCGTAGATGCGGAAACCATTGCCTTCAAGCTGGCTCCCCGGCTCAACGCCGCTGGGCGACTGGTGCATGCGCGCATGGCCTGTGAACTGCTGCTCACCACCCACAACCAAAAGGCCAGGCGATTGGCCGGCGCCTTGTGCCGACTGAATCATCGGCGCCAGCTCATGGAAACCGAACTGCTGCAATCGATCCAGGAACGACTGGCCGCCGTTCCGGATGAACTGAGGCGTCCGGTTCTGTTCGTGCACGGCAACGGCTGGCACGAGGGCATTTTGGGTATTGTCGCCTCGCGCCTTACCCGGCAATACCATCGGCCCGCCGTTGTTATCAGCAGCCGCAACGGAATGGCCAAGGGTTCGGCCCGCAGCATCGAAGGAATCGACATGGCCAAGGCGTTGACCACCTGCGCGGATCAGCTGGACAGCTTTGGCGGCCATCCTCTGGCCGCCGGCCTGTCGCTTTCAGCCAGGCGTATCGACGCGTTTAGATCCCGTCTGGAGGCCGCGGTGGAAGGGTTGACGGCCGAGCACGGCGCCAAACCGCCGACCGTATCCATTGACGCACAGTTGCCGTTAGGCCATGTCAACCCAGCGCTGATGGAACGTCTGGAACGACTGGGGCCGTTCGGCCAGCACAATCCCCACCCCCTCTTTATGGATACGGGATTGCGGATCATCGATTCAAAAACCGTCGGTGGAAGACACCGCCGGATGATCCTTGCCACGGGAACCGGCGGTAATGCGAATCATCCCGCCATCCAATTCAATGTCGGCAACCGTCCGCTCGCAAAAAAGCGATTTGAGAAAATTGCCTACCGGCCACAATGGAATTACTGGAAGGGAAGAAAACAGCTGCAACTGCTGATCGAAGACACGGATCCAGATTCTTGATGCGTGTCCTGGCCAACGGGCATGGCATTGGCACCTGCTGTCGCCCGATGCGGGTCTACACGCTTTTATGTTCACGATAGTCGTTTTTATCTTGCAATGGCCGGCCCATCTTATATATAGAGCCAGAAGCCAAGGGCGCGATAATCCATAATGACAGGTGACCATCCATGGCCAAAGTATTTAGACCCAGCAACCGTGAATCCAGCATTTTGTCCAGAATCGAGTCGTCCAAAGAACATGCGCGTCGAACGGCCATCAATATGGTCAGGGATGACCCAATTCGGTTCGCCAACCCCATTGCCATGAAGCTGGTCGAAGAGCAGCTGGTGGAAACCACGAACAAGAACGCCTTGGAAGAGCAAATCGTTAACTGCCTGGAAACCCTTACCCATGCGGATGAGTTCGACGTCGACTACCAAATCGCCCCTTTTCGCAACCTCGTCCAACAGCCCAACATAGTCAGCCTCTATGTGACTGCATTTGTCATCGAAAAGTTGATCAACCATAAATCCGTGGTCGATATCTTCGGGTCGGATGCGGATATCTACCTGTGCATCCATAAGCAGGTTGCCAAGCTCTTGCCCTAGTCGGTCCCATGGGCCCGCACTTCCTCCCGCGACTGGTCAATGGTCCTTTCGAAGACCCAGCCCTGTTCGTGCCCTTCCGTCACGAAAAGCGTGCCTTTCTTTTCGACCTTGGTGACATCGCGGCACTGTCCAGTCGCGACATCCTCAAAGTGACCCACATCTTCGTCTCGCATACCCATATGGACCATTTTGCCGGATTCGACCGCGCCCTGCGACTGATGTTGGGACGCGACAAAGACCTTTTTCTCTTCGGGCCACAGGGATTTTTGGCCAATGTGACCGGCAAACTGGCCGGGTATTGCTGGAATCTGGTTGAAAGCTACCAAAACCGTTTCACCCTGCATGTCAGCGAACTGCATCCGGACCATGCCCTGCTTTGCAGCTATCCCTGTCATCGCGGCTTTATCGCCGCGAGCAAAATCACCCAAACCCCATTCGATGGAACGGTCCTCGACGAACCGGCCGTGACCGTTCGCGCCGTCCATCTCGACCATGGAACGCCGGTACTGGCCTATGTTCTGGATGAACGCTTTCACGTCAGCATTCGCAAATCAGCACTGGATCGGCTGGAGATCCCGTCAGGTCCATGGCTGGGGAATTTCAAGACACTGCTCTATGAAAATGCCCACCCCGACACTCCGGTTGAGGTGCCGTCACCCCATACGGCAGGAGGCAAAGTGACCATGACGCTGGATGCTTTGAGAAAAACCATCGCACACATCTCAGCGGGTCAGCGTCTGGCTTATATCGTCGATGCCGCCGGTACGCCGGCCAACCAGGCTAAAATGATTGCCTTGGCCAAAGGTGCAGACCATCTGTTCGTAGAGGCTGCCTTTTCTCACCAACACCGAGAGATCGCTCGGAAAAAGCGTCATCTCACCGCACGTCAGGCCGGGGAACTGGCCCGTGCCTGTGAGGTGAAGCGGTACACCCTGTTTCACCACTCTCCACGCTACTCGGATTGTCCCCAACTGTTGAAGGCCGAAGCGGAAGCGGCGTTTTCAGGCAGATCGCGGTGATAGGGCGGCCTCAGATGGTCTGTTGATGCATCGTCAGTCAACCGAGAATCCATTACCTGCCCATCCACAAATGGCCGATTTGCCCGATATCGGCGTTGTTCTCAAAATTTATTCCTCGGAATATCAACCATATGCCTGCGGATAAATTTATCGTACGCCTTGATCTCAACCAAATTTGCCTATTTCTGGACGAACACTACCTATTGGAGGGGGCGGCCGCGGTTGGCCATGCTCGCTGAATCCGTATGGTCTTGCTTCGTGTCGATGCCTGTGGGAACCGGCGGGGCAAAGGATTCTTGAATCCGATAGTAGGAATCCCGCCTGGCCGGGGTAAATCCGGCTCGACGAATAATGGTAACCACACTGTCCACGCTTGCCCGGCGGTCGTGACCGGCCTGCTGGTGAACATGCTCTTCGACGAGTACGCCGCCAAAGTCATCGGCACCCGCCAAAAGGCCCATTTGCCCTGCTGAAATATTTTCTGAGAACCAGGAGGATTGGATATGCGCAAAATTGTCCAAAACCAGTCGTGCCGTGGCAATGATACGCACATATTTGGCTGGATGGGCACTGTTTTTAATCCGCTTGGCCAATGGCGTGTGCCCCGGCTTAAAGGACCAGGGGATAAAACTGGTGAAGCCGGCATGGCGATCCTGCAGGCTGCGCAGGCGCATGAAATGCTCGATGATGTCTGCATCGCTTTCAAGGTGACCGAACATCATGGTGGCGGTGGTTTTAAACCCAATGCGGTGGGCCGCTTCACAGACGGCCAGCCACTGATCGGTGCTGGCTTTGAGCGGCGCGATCTGTTTGCGCACCCTTTCGGTGAGAATTTCGGCGCCACCCCCGGGAATGGTCCGGATGCCTTCATCCCACAATACCTGCAGCACCTCAGCTACGGAGCACTGCTCCTGAGCGGCCATGAAAGCGATTTCCGCCGGACTGAAAGGGTGGATATGCACCTGGGGACAGGCGCGCCGAATGGCTCGGATGTAGGCCTGCCAGTCAGCCAATTTGACCTTGGGATTGTGCCCGCCCTGAAGCAAAACGGTGCTAGCGCCCTTTTCGGCAGCGGTGGTCACCTTTTCGACCAGCGCCTCGGGGCTGAGCAAGTAGGCATCCGTATCCCCGGATCGTCGGCAGAAGGCGCAAAAGGTGCAGCTGGTGACGCAAACATTGGTATAGTTGGGATTGGTGTCCACCACGAAGGTAACCCTGCCGTCAGGAAATCGACTTACCCGCTCCCCATGGGCCAATGCCATCAATTCTCCCAGGGGCAGCGCACAAAGCAGCTCCAGCGATTGTCGTCGATCATACCGCTGGGTGTCAGCCTTTTCAGTCGATCCAGTCATGGGTCTCTATTCTTGATAGAGTCACCGACCACCTGCAGAGCCGGTGACTTGCATGTTGGGCCAACGGTTAAAATCGGATACACTCGTTACCCCCGCCGCCCCGATGAGCAGGATCTGCGTTGCGTGTGGACAAGCAACGGGGATTGCCCTGGCTGCTGCGGTTCAAACAGCCGATCCCGTCCGAATTGGTCGATGAGTTGGAAAAAAAGCCGCTGGCCCTCACGATCACTTTCGTCTAGACATCGTCGAATGGCCTGAAGGTAGCGTTCAACTACGTCGTGAGCAAGTCTTAAGCACCGGGCCGCTTCGGGAACCGATCGTTGAACCAGAATCGATTCGTTGGCCTTAAACGTGTCCAGCCAGTCGGCGATAGCGCACTTGGTCGAATCCGGCGTGTCCAGCCTGACGACCCAGCGGGCAAAAACAAAGGGCAACCCATATAGATCGAACCATTCTTGCGAAAGATCGATGACATGGGGAAATGCGTCGGCAGCTGCGTCCGACACCCCTTTGATCAAGGCTCGATC
>JASFFF010000028.1:0-15031 GCA_050124445.1 Desulfosarcina sp. | reverse complement strand
TCGGTGGCGGCAGCGGCCAGTTCGCACTGCTCTCCGGTCTGAGGAATCTGACCGGCATCCACATCAGCGCCGTGGTGTCCATGATGGACAGTGGCGGCAGCACCGGCCGGCTGCGCGACGAGTTGGGTACCCTGCCCCCCGGCGATATCCTCAAGTGTATCTTAGCCCTGTCGCCACACCAGGAAACAGCCCGGACCATATTTCAAAAACGTTTCAGGAAAGACCGAAGACTCAAGGGGCACAATGCCGGCAACATGCTCTTGACCATGCTTTCGCGCTATACGGGGAGCTTTCCTGCCGGCGTCCAGGCCCTGGCCGAAATCTTGGACGCCAAAGGAAAAATCCTGCCGGTAACCATCGATCGCGCCACCTTGGTGGCCGAACTGACCGACGGCAGTCGGATTTTCGGCGAAAACGCCATCGACACCCCCCGGGGCCACCAGCGTGAAACCATCCGCGATGTCTACCTGGTGCCTCACCACAGCGACGCCATCACCGTCTATCCGCCGGTGCTGAAAGCCATCGCGGATGCCGACATCATCATCCTCGGGCCCGGAGATCTGTTCACCAGCATCATTCCCAATCTCATCGTTCCCGGGCTAAGAGAAAAACTCAGCAGCGTCTCCGCCCCCATCTACCAAGTGATCAACATCATGACCAAGTATGGGGAGACGAACCATTTTCAAGCCTGCGACTTCATTGCCACGTTGGAAAGCTTTACCGGCCGTAAAATTACCACAGCCATTGTCAACAGCCGCCGTCCCAGCAAACGCCTGCTGGCCAGTTATCGCAAACAAAAATCCGATTTTGTGGGGGTTGGTCTTACAGATACCCGGTGCCAGTTGATTCAGGAAGACCTGCTTGAGACTTCGGGCGGTGTCATCCGCCACGATCCGATCAAACTTGCCAATTTGATTGAACACATCATTCGGTCAAGGGTAGCGGTTGGAGACTGATTAAATGGTAATCGTCAGTCGATGGCCTCTCCAAGCTGCATCAAGAACACTTTCCTCGGCACCTCCCTGGCGCCAAATCGAATCAAATGATCAGTTCTCACCTGGCAGTCGATAATTTTGAAATTCAGCCGCTTGAGATTTTCGACGAAAGTGGCAAAGGCCACTTTGGATGCGTTGCTCACCCGGCTGAACATGGATTCCCCGAAAAAAGCACGGCCGATAGAGACGCCGTACAGTCCGCCCACGAGATTTTCGTTCTGCCAGGCCTCCACTGAATGCGCATGGCCCTGCCGGTGAAGATCGCAATAGGCCGCCTTCATCTCATTGGTAATCCAGGTTCCTTCTCCGTAGGCACGCTTCACGTCGGCGCAGCCCTGGACCACATCATCGAATGCCGTATCGAAAGTGATTTGAAAGAATTCTTTTTTAATGATCCGCCGGAGTGATTTAGACACACGCAGTTCATCAGGATACAATACCAGGCGCGGATCGGGCGACCACCACAATATGGGCTCACCTTGCGAATACCAGGGGAAGATGCCGCTGCGGTATGCCAGCAGCAACCGCTCTATGCTCAGGTCGCCGCCGACGGCCAGCAGGCCTTCCCTGATGGCCAGGTGGGGCGGTGGAAAAGAGAGCCTTTTGGAGAGGGTAAAGACGGGCATGGGTTGGTTGATTCAGGATGAAGATTAGCTGTAGGCAAACACCAGTTTACCGTCCTTCATATCCAAATCGACGCTACCGCCTTTCTCCAGGGCACCAAACAAGATCTCATCTGACAAGATGTCCTTGATCTCAGTCTGAATGACCCGGGCCAACGGCCGGGCCCCGTATTGGGGGTCATGTCCGGCTTTGGCCAGCCACTTTCTCACACGATTCGAATAGGTCAATGAGACCTTCTTGACGGCCAGCTGATCAGCGAATTCCCGCATGAATTTATCAACGATCAACCCCATGATCTCACGGTCGAGCGCATTGAATGTGATGATGCTGTCCAGGCGGTTTCTGAACTCCGGGCTGAAAATTTTCTCGATCGCCTTTTTGCCCTTGCCGGCAGAATCACCTTTGGGATCGCCGAAACCGATCGTGGCACTGCTCATTTCCCGTGAACCGGCATTGGAGGTCATCATGATAATCACATTGCGAAAATCGGCCTTCTTGCCGTTGTTGTCGGTCAAAGTGGCGTGATCCAAGACCTGAAGCAAGATGTTGAACAGATCCTCGTGAGCCTTCTCGATCTCGTCCAACAGCAGAACGCAATACGGGTGTTTGCGCACCCCGTCGGTAAGCAAGCCTCCCTGATCGAATCCGATGTATCCGGGCGGGGCACCGATCAGGCGTGCCACGGCATGCTTCTCCATGTATTCGCTCATGTCGTAGCGCATGAATTCAACATCCAGATGATGGGCCACCTGCCGCGCCACTTCGGTCTTGCCGACACCGGTGGGGCCGGTAAACAGAAACGAACCCACCGGTTTTTCCGGCTGACCCAACCCGGCACGCGATCGTTTGATGGCGGTTACCAAGGCGTTGATGGCATCATCCTGTCCGAACACAACCTGACGAAGCTGACCGTCCAGGTTTTCCAGCTTGGTCTTATCCGGTGTGGACACATTGACCGCTGGAATGCGCGCGATCTTGGCCACGATCTTTTCAACGTCCGATGGATGGATTTTCTTGCGGTTCGCAGCACCGGAAAGCCGGATAGCTGCACCGGCTTCGTCAATCACATCGATGGCCTTGTCGGGCAAAAATCGGTCGTTGATGTATTTGGCTGACAGCTCGCAAGCCGCCTTTAAGGCGGCATCGGTGTATTCGATCTCGTGGTGTTCCTCGTAGCGCGAGCGCAATCCTTTCAGGATTTTGACGGATTCTTTGACCGGTGGTTCCATGATGTCGATCTTTTCAAAGCGTCTGGAAAGCGCGCGGTCTTTTTCGAAATGGTTCTTGTATTCCTCAAAGGTCGTGGAACCGATGCACCTCAATTCACCGGTCGATAAAAAGGGTTTGAGGATGTTGCTGGCATCCATGGACCCGCTGCTGGTGGCACCGGCCCCGACGATGGTATGAATTTCGTCGATGAACATGATGGCGTTCTTGCGTTTTTTTATCTCGGCCACCACCCCTTTGAGTCGCTGTTCGAAATCGCCCCGAAACTTTGATCCAGCCAGCATGCCGCCAAGGTCCAAAGAATAGATTCGCACCTCCTTGAGCAGGTCCGGCACATCGCCATCCCATATTCGCTGGGCCAATCCCTCCGCCATTGCCGTTTTGCCCACACCCGGGTCGCCGACGAATATCGGATTGTTTTTCCGGCGTCGGCAAAGCACCTGCATGGTGCGCTCCAACTCCAACTCACGACCGATCAGGGGATCCAGCTTGCCTTTGCTCGCACGATCGATGAGGTTCACCGTATAGGTCTCCAACGGACTGGCCTTTTTCTTAACCGTCTTCTGTTCGGCCGGGCTCTCCGCCTCAGGCGCACTACCGTCATCGGTGTCTTGGGGCAAATCGTGTGATATCACCCGCAGTACATCCAAGCGCGAGATCCCCTCTTCATTCAAAAAAAACACGGCATGGGAGTCTTTTTCCATGAAGATGGAGGCCAAAATATCGCTGACGGCCACCTCTTTCTTCTCCGCCGAGCGCACGTGATTGACAGCCCGCTGGATCACCCGCTGAAATCCGATGGTCTGCTGGAGCACATACTCGCTCTCTTTGGGAAGCATTTCCATGTTTTCATTGAAGAACATCTCCAGATTGGATTTGATGTTCTCCGCATTGCCGCCGCACTTTTCGACAATCTCAAGCCCCGAACTGTCATGCAAAATGGCAAAGAGCACGTGTTCGACACTCACATATTCATGCCGTCTTTTTTTGGCCTCGCGAACGGCAAAACCCAACGTGGCACTGAGTTCCTTACTGATCATAATCTATTCCTGTTCCATGCTGCAGCGCAGCGGATAGCCGCTTTCACGGGCAAGGTTGTGAACGGTATCGACTTTGGTTTCCGCGACTTCATGGGGGAAAACCCCGCACACACCGACGCCTTTTCGATGGACATTCAGCATGATCTTCGCCGCCGATTCGGGTGCCTTGTTGAAAACGTACATTAAAATCTCGACAACGAACTCCATGGTTGTGTAGTCATCGTTGTGAAGCAGGACCCGGTACATGGGCGGTTCTTTGGTTTCATCCCGGGTGTCCGTACTTGTTTGTTCCTCTGTAAGATAACGGGGCATTGTCTTCAGGGTACATCCGGTTGCAAATCCAAGCAGCCCGACATGCGGGCGGTGGCCGACTCTAACTAATAATTATAATCACCGCAGATGCGGGTTGTAAAGTGCATTTCTTGACTGAAAATCGCGCTGAACAGGCTGGCTTGGGCGGGGCGATAACTGCTTAAAAATATTTACAGAAAACATATTTTTAGGTATCTATCTCGATAATATGGGGGGTTGCCGCACCGTTGTTGATGCGAACGCGTGCAATGGATACTGGATAGTTGCCACGGCGGTGACCGGCACTGCCTGGATTGAGGTAGGTAACGCCGTCTTTTTGTATCAGCTCAGGCCGGTGGGTGTGTCCACTGACGACGATATGAATGCCTGCAGCCACCGGATCCAAATCCAACCCATAGCGATCATGGATGAGGTAAAAGAAGATGCCGTCAATTTGAACCATCTCGGCAATCGCCAAGGCGTTGGACCATGAACCGTAGTCCATGTTGCCACGCACGGCAACCACGGGGGCAATGTGTTCGAGCTTGCTAAGCACCTGCTTTTCGCCGATATCGCCGGCGTGCAAGATTCGATTGCATCCCATCAGCGCCTGTTCGACCTCAGGACGCAGAAAACCGTGAGTGTCGGATAGAATTCCTATCGTTATTGGTTTCTGTGGGATCATTAATTTATTTTGCTGGTAACACGCTACTGGCCGCAGCACTTTTTGTACTTTTTGCCGCTACCGCAGGGGCAGGGTGCATTTCGGCCCACTTTTTCCGTCTTGCGCGTGACCGTTTTCTGGGCAGTCGGCGCATCGCCGCCGCCGGAAAAAATCAGCGGTTGTTCTTTGGGCTTCTTCAGATCTTCAATATGATCCGGTTCAGCCAGCTGAATTCTGAAAAGAATACCCAGGGTTTCCGATTTGATGCGCTCGATGGTCTCCTGGAACATCTCGAAACCCTCTTTTTTATAGATCAACAGCGGGTTTTGTTGGGCATAGCCGCGCAAGCCGATACCCTCTTTCAGGTGATCCATGGACAGCAAGTGGTCCTTCCACAAGTTGTCAACGGTCTGCAGCATCACCACACGCTCCAACTGCCTGAAATCATCTCCTTCGCCCAGCATCGCGGACTTGCCTTCGTAAATGGCATGCGCCTGATCGTAAATGGCCTGGGCCAGCCCTTCGTCGTTGAGACCGTCCAGGGTGTTTTCATCCATGGACGCCAGCCTGAAGTTGAATTGCTGAAATACGGCGTCGGAAATGGCCTCCCAATCCCAATCTTCGGGCAGTGCGCGCTCATCGGCGAATTGCGCGGCAATGCGTTCGGCGCTCTCCATCATGATGTCTTCAATGGTGGATTGAAGATTGACTCCGGTGAGCAGGTCACGGCGCTGTTTATAGATCACCTCGCGTTGCTGGTTCATGACATCGTCATATTCGAGCAGATGCTTACGGATATCGAAGTTGTGTGCCTCAACCTTGGATTGCGCGTTTTCGATGGCCCGACTGATCAAGTTGTGCTCGATGGGCTCGCCCTCTTCCATGCCCAGTCGCTCCATGATGCCGGTGATGCGCTCGCCACCAAAGATACGCAAGAGGTCATCTTCCAAAGCCAGGTAAAAACGGGAGGAGCCCGGGTCTCCCTGGCGCCCTGAACGGCCGCGGAGTTGGTTGTCGATGCGACGACTCTCATGGCGTTCGGTACCTAGGATGTGCAGACCTCCCAAATCGGTCACGCCCTCTCCAAGCACAATGTCCGTCCCGCGCCCGGCCATGTTGGTAGAAATGGTCACGGCCCCCTTTTGTCCGGCCATGGAGATGATCTCAGCCTCTTTTTCATGGTTTTTGGCGTTGAGTACCTCATGCGGGATAGCATGCTTTTTCAACTTCTTGGACAATTGCTCCGAAATATCGATAGACACCGTTCCCACCAACACCGGTTGGCCGCTTTTGTGCAGGGCTTTAATCTCCTCGATGGCGGCATTGAATTTTTCACGACGGGTCTTGTAGATCACATCAGCAAAGTCATCGCGGATCATGGGCATGTTGGTTGGGATTACCGACACGTCCAGGTCGTAGATTTTCTTAAACTCGGCAGCTTCGGTGTCCGCCGTACCGGTCATGCCCGCCAGTTTATCGTACATGCGAAAATAGTTTTGGAAGGTGATGGTGGCCAAGGTCTGGTTCTCGTTCTCGATCTTGACGTTCTCCTTGGCCTCCAAGGCCTGGTGCAGCCCTTCGCTGTAGCGCCGTCCGGGCATGAGCCGCCCGGTAAATTCGTCGACGATGATCACCTCGCCCTGTTTGACGATATAGTCCACATCGCGTTTGAACAGGGTGTGGGCTTTCAGGGCCTGGTTGGTGTGGTGAAGCAGCTCGATATTGGCCGGGTCATAGAGGTTCTCCACACCCAACATTCGTTCGGCATGGGCGATCCCCGCTTCGGTGAGCGTTGCGCTGCGGGCTTTTTCGTCGATCTTGTAGTCTTCTTCAGTCTTGAATTTAGGGACAATTGCGTTGACTTGGTAGTATAGCTGGGTCGATTTTTCAGCCGGACCGGAAATGATCAAAGGGGTCCGGGCTTCATCGACGAGAATGCTGTCCACCTCATCCACAATGGCATAGTGAAGCTCGCGCTGGACCAGGGAGCGGGCATCAAACTTCATGTTGTCGCGCAAATAGTCGAATCCGAACTCATTGTTGGTCCCGTAGGTGATATCGGCCGCATAGGATTCTTTGCGCTGCTGGTCGTTGAGCCCATGCTGGATCGTTCCGACACGCATTCCCAAAAAGGCATATATTTGCCCCATCCACTCCGTGTCCCGGCGGGCCAAATAGTCATTCACCGTGATCACATGAACGCCGTGACCGGACAGGGCGTTGAGGTAGGCCGGCAGGGTGGCCACCAGGGTTTTGCCTTCACCGGTCTTCATCTCGGCAATTTTGCCGTCATGCAAGACCATGCCGCCGATAAGCTGAACATCGTAGTGACGCATCCCCAGCGTCCTCACGGAAGCTTCCCGAACGGTAGCAAATGCCTCCGGCAGCAAGGCTTCCAGCGGTTCGCCGTTGTCAAGGCGGGACTTAAAACGTGACGTCTGGTCTTTAAGCTGAACATTGCTCATGGCTTTGATGTCCGGCTCAAGGCTGTTGATCGTTTCCACCAGCGGCTGCAGCTTCTTTAGTTCGCGCTCATTCTTGCTGCCGAATATCTGGGTTAAAAATTTGCCGATCATCTGTAGTCAATCTCCGGCGCTATTGGATGAATGGTTGGTATGCGGGAGCAGCGGCCCATCGGCGGTCCGCCGATGTCTCCCTTGACGGTGCGGCGGTATCCTAAACCATTTTCAGCGGGCACTCAAGCGCAAAGGGTTGATTTTTCATATAAGAAGCGATCAGGAGAGGCAGACGAAGCGTGAGCGGTGGCTGATTGGATTCTATGGGCGGACACGGTTGGCAGTTCCACGCGGGATGATCAATTGAGAATGTATTTGGCGGGATTTACCGGGACGCCGTTGAGATGGACCTCGTAGTGCAGGTGTGGCCCGGTGCTGCGGCCACTGCTGCCCATCTGGGCAATAATATCGCCCCGTTTGACCGGTTCACCACGCTTTTTCAAGGCCGTTTTCAGGTGTGCATAACGCGTGAGCATACCGTGACCGTGATCAATGACCAGCACATTGCCCATGGCACCTTTTTTGCCTACAAAGGAAACGATGCCGTCAGCCGTTGCCAGAATGGCGGTGCCATGGCGGTGGGCGATGTCCACGCCTTTATGAAATTCCTTTTTGCCGGTAAATGGTGAAATCCGACTGCCGAAACGGGACGTCAGCCAACCGCGGGTGGGACGGATGGCGGGTGTCGAGGCCAACAAGTTGCGCTGCCCTTCCAATTTGTCCAGCAGGGTGTTGAAGCTATTCGCCTGGCGTTGGGTGGCCGCATCCAACGCATCCACCTGTTGGTGCATTTCGCGTATCAGCCCTTCATGCCGCTGGGTCAGTTCCAACCCAGGATCAAGATCGTCCGGGGTGGCTCCCCCCACACCAAAAATATGATTGTCACCCTGACCGGGCTCGAGGTTGGCAATCACGCGGATCTTCTCTTCAAACTGGTCCAACTCGATCAGGTGCGCTTTGAGCGCATTGATTTCATGGGCGAAGGTTTGAATCTGCAGCCGTTGCTGACCGATTTCATCCCGCTGCTCTTCAATGATTCGGCCCATCTGCTGGTATCCGGCAAGTGATCGCCGCAGCATCTGATAATCGTAGAGTGAAACGCCGATGAGCATGGCGCACACGGCAACGGCCAGCAGCAGGACCGACAACAGGACAACTGAAATCGTTACCTGTTTGACCGTCGTTCCTGAATTGCCAAGAACAATGAATGAGAGTTTTTTGGCCATTTTTCCACCACCCCACGCAGAAACCAATCGTTTTTCTAATAATTTCAATTGGTTCTAAACACTCTCACCTAAAACAGGAAAAAGGCTACCATGATACGGATATGATGTCAATACCACGGCAGCCTTCGTGCCCGTTAACCCCTCTTTTTAATTGGCAAATAAATACTGACAATCCAGAGGGATAATACTACTTCTGCGGCTTAATCGAGACCCAGTTTGAATTTTAACGACTTAAGCGTGTTGAGCATCAGCATGGTAATGGTCATGGGGCCCACGCCACCGGGGACCGGGGTAATCGATCCGGCGATCTCTTTGGCCGCATCGAAATCGACGTCACCTTTGAGGATGGCAATCTTCTTACCGGTCTTTTCGCTGATTTTTTCACCGACACGATTGACCCCAACGTCGATGACACAGGCACCGGGTTTGATCCACTCCGGCTTGACCAGATCCGGCACGCCGGCAGCAACAATCAGGATATCGGCGCGTTTACAGTGACCGGCCAGGTCTTTGGTTCGGGTGTGAACGATGGTAACGGTGGAATTGGCCCCAGGGCCTTTCTGGAGCATCATATTGGCAATGGGTTTGCCGACGATGTTGGAACGACCCACCACCACCACTTCGGCACCACTGGTTTCTACACCGGCGCGAACGATCATCTCCTGGATGCCTGCCGGCGTGCAGGGAGGAAACTTGACTTCGTCACCACCAATCATCAATCGTCCGACATTGACCGGATGGAAGCCATCCACATCCTTGTCCGGATTGATGGCGTTGAGAACTTTCTTCTCATCGATGTGTTTGGGCAGTGGAAGCTGGACCAGGATTCCGTTAATACTGTCATCATTGTTGTACTTGTCAATCAGCGCCAGCAGATCTGCTTCGGAAATATCCACCGACTGGCTGTCCTGTACTTCTTTGAACCCGACTCGGTGAGCGGTTTTAATTTTTAGGGTCACATAAGAGATGGATGCCGGATTCTCTCCAACGAGAATGGTGACCAGTCCTGGAACCACGCCGTGTGCATCCTTGATCTTCTTGACTTCGGCGGTAATTTCTTCGAGGATCTGTTCACGAATCTCGGTACCCTTGATAAGCGTTGCTGTCATCTCCAATCTCCTTTCACATTGTTGGTTGCGGTACTGTTATTCAGTCATGGAACGCCGGTGGCGCCCTCAACATGCGATTTGCGAAAACAAGTAATTTTTACGGGTGCGGGTTGTGCCTGTGCATCGGCGGATAATAAATCGCTCCTTGTTTAGTCCAAAACCGGCTGGATGTCAACAAAGCGGTCTCGTCGAAAACCTGCGACGGGGCTACAGTGGATAAGGAATGCCGGACAAACCGGCGGTTTCTTCGAAGCCGAACATGAGGTTCATGTTCTGAACGGCCTGGCCGGCAGCCCCTTTGACCAGATTGTCGATGGCCGACATGACGATCAGCCGACCGCTGCCAGGATCGATGGCCCAGCCGATATCACAACAATTGGTACCCTTGACATGCAGGCTGTCCGGAAAGCGCCCGTCGGAAAGAAGGCGGACGAAGGCTTTCTTATGGTAGGCCGCTTCCAGGCACTGGCGGACCTGCACGCCATCGGCACCGGGGGAGAGGGTTGTGTAAATGGTGCTCTGCATGCCCCGGGTCATGGGAACCAGGTGCGGAACAAAGGTGATAGTGACCGGGGTGCCTGTCGACCGGGAAAGGTGTTCCTCTATTTCGGGAGTATGCCGATGCCTGCCGACCTTGTAGGGTTTGAAGGACTCGTTTACATGGCAAAAGTGGGTAGTTTGGGTGGCTTCACGGCCGGCACCGCTGACGCCGGACTTACAATCGGCCAGGATCATGGTCGGATCGACCAATTCGGCCTCGACCAACGGCAAGAGCGGCAGCAGGATACTGGTGGGATAACAGCCCGGATTGCCGATGAGGTCGGCTGTCTGAATCTGCTGGCCGTATATCTCACACAGTCCGTATACCGCTTGATCCAACAGGTGGGCACAGCTATGGGGTTGATAGTGGGCCTCGTAGGCATCACGGCTTCGAAATCGAAAATCCGCCGACAGGTCAATGACCCGCTTGCCTGCGTCAAGCAGGTCGGGCGCCATGGCCATGGAAGCCTTGTGCGGCAGGGCCAGAAATACCACATCGGCATGCTTGGCGACGACGGTGGGGTCGCTGCCGGAACAATCCAGATCGATGAATCCCTTCAGCGACGGATAAATGGTATCAAATGCGGTACCGGCATATTGGCGCGAGGTGATAACGGTCAAGGCCACGTTCGGATGACCGCATAAAAGTCGCACCAATTCGGCACCGGCGTATCCCGTGGCGCCAACCACTGCTGCACGGAGTGTAGGCACGCTGACTCCTTGGGGGTTGAATGGTTATTGGTCGCTAAATATCAAGGCATCGCCCGGATATCGGGAAAATAGCCCTTGCCGAGCGTGGCGGGCTTAGCCTCCCAGATAGGCCTTTTTCACCTCAGGATCGTTGATCAGGGTATCGGAATCTCCCTCCAGCACCAGGTTGCCATTTTCCAGAACATAGCCCTTTTGCGAAAATTTCAAAGCCAGGCGGGCATTTTGCTCGACCAGAAGGATGGCCGTGCCCTCCTGCCGGTTGATCTCCTTGAGTGCCTGGAATACATTCATCATGAGCAGCGGTGACAATCCCATGGACGGCTCATCCAGCAACATCAGCCGGCGGCCGCTCATAAAGGCGCGACCAATGGCCAGCATCTGCTGCTCTCCGCCGCTCATGGTACCCGAGGCTTGGGATTTTCGCTCTTCGAGTCGGGGGAAAATTTCGAAAATCCGACGAATATCCTTTCTGACGGTATCGCGGTCTTTGCGGGCAAAGGTGGCCAGCTGCAGGTTCTCCATTACTGTCAAATTGCCAAATAAACGACGCCCCTCCGGTACGTGGGTGATGCCCAGCTGGCTGACAACCCTATCGGCAGGGAACTGGAGCAGGTTTTTGCCCATGCATGTCATGCGGGTTCCGCTCTCCACCGGGACCATCCGTGAGACGGCCCGCAGCGTCGTACTTTTACCAGCGCCGTTGGCGCCGATGATAGTCACAATTTCACCGGCATCGATGCTGAAGCTGATACCGTGCAGCGCCTTGATAGTTCCGTATGACACCCGGAGGTTTTCCACATTGAGCAGCATCAGAATTCCACCTCCTGTTCGCCGATGTAGGCCTCGATGACCTTGGGATGATTCTGAACCGCGTTGGGCGTTCCTTCGACGAGGACCTTGCCGAATACCAGGGCCTGCACATGCTGGCATAGCTCGTGGACCACCTTCAGCCGGTGTTCGATCAGGAAAATGGCCAGATTGAAGCGTTGGTGCGCCTCGCGGACGACTTCGATCATGGCCATCATTTCGTCCGGGGTCATGCCCACCGTGGGTTCATCCAGCAGCAGCACCTTGGGCTGGATGACCATGGCCCGGGCCATCTCCACGCGACGCTGGGCGCCATAGGGCAGATTGACCACCAACTGGTGGGCAAACTGTTCCACGGCGAACATCTTCAGGTACTCCATGGCCAATTCCGTGGTTTGACGCTCCTCCCGCCGTCGTTTGGGCGTATCCAGAAACGCACCCATGAATCCGTATGAGAGCTTGGAATAGCGAGCCATTTTAATGTGGTCCAGAACAGTCATGTGGCGCCAAAGCTTCATCTCCTGGAAGGTGCGCGCCACGCCCATGGCAGCGGTTTGGTTGGGCTTTTTACCCACGAGTTCCTGACCGTCGAAATGAACGGATCCCTTGGTTGGTCGGTAAATGCCTGTAATCAAATTGAAAATCGTGGTTTTCCCGGCTCCGTTGGGACCGATCAAGCCGGTAATTTGTCCTCGATCCAAGCTGAGGTTGTATTCGGAAACGGCCTGCAACCCGCCGAAATTGTGACTCATATCGGTAACGTGAAGCAGCGGCATATCAATCCACCTCCTTGGGTCCGAAGACCTGCCGGGCATCGAATTCCTTGAAAGCGATGAGCCCTGTGGGCCGGTAAATCATCACCAAAATGAGCAGCAGGGGAATGACGATCCATTTGAGGATTTCCAACGGCCGCAGGGCCTCGCCCAGCAGACTGATGGATATGGCGCCCACGATGGAGCCGTAGACCGAGTTCAAACCGCCGAAATAGACCATGGCCAGCACTTCGGCCAGCTTCTGAACACTGAACATGGCCGGGTTGACGTACCGCAGCACATGGGCCAGCAGGCCGCCGGCCACACCCGCCCAGAAGGCACCGAATAAAAAGGCTGACATCTTGGTCTTGCGGGTGTTCACGGTCATGGCTTCTGCCGCGATCTCATCGTCGCGTACGGCGTTGAGCGCCTTGCCCATGGTGGAGGTGACGAAGTTGTTGATCGTCCAGATGCCGAAGGCAACGGTGATAAAAATCACCGGCAAGGTGGCCCAGTCCGGCTGACCGGCAATGCCGCGAGATCCGCCCAGTGCCTGAACATTTTCGAAAAAACTCTTTACGATGAAAAGAAAGGCCAGGCTGATGATCGCCAGATAGTCTCCCCGGGTTTTGAATGAGGGGATGGCAACGATCAGGGCACCCACTGCCGCCATGGCACCACCGAATATCAGCGCCAAGGGGAACGAGAGGTAGGCGGCGGAAAAGGTAAATACCGCCTCACCCAACACTTTGTCACTGGTGAATAGACCCACGGTAAACAAACTGGACATGTAGGCACCGATGGCCATAAAACCGGGATGGGAGCAGGAAAACTCGCCCATGTATCCGTTGATGATGTTCAGGCTTAAGGTGAACAAAACGGCAACGAGGGTCAGCTTGAGCGTAATCAGCCGATAGTCGCTTATTTCTGACCAGACATGCAGCACGGCATACATCAGGCTCAATTGAACCAAGGCAGTGATGATCAGGGGAAATCTCTGCAGGTAGCGGGCCGCGGCATTGGCCGGCTTGACCACCGCCCGGGCAACCAAGGCCATCGGAACCACATATATGGCTGTCAAATAGATCAAGGCCGTGGGAATGTGCACCAGCGTGGCCCAATCGAAGGCATCCCCTTTGATCAGCAGGTTGACCATCCCGGCCAGCACTTTGAAAATGGTCAACAAGCCGAATAGCACCGGCATCTTGGGCAGTCCCAGCAGTGTCGTCAGGCTCTCTCCGGCCAGCTGTTCCCAGAGCACGCAGGCCAAAAATCCGATCAGATATCCCAACAGCGGCACCGGTTTAAAAAACAGGCCAACCCGCTGCAACGTGCCGCCGATCTGATTGGATGCGAGTGTTTCGTCCATGGTTCGGTTTCCTTGTCAACAAATGCAGTCAGAATGAAGATTAGAGCCGCAACTTGGCACTGTAAGCCTGCCCGAACAGTCCGTGTGGTCTGAAGATGAGAATCAGCAGAACAATGGAATAGGCGATAAGGTCCCGCAGGTTGGACCCGATGTTGAGCGAAAACAACCGGTTCATGATCATGATGGCCGGCACGGTCATAATTTCGATGAACCCCAGCATGAATCCGGCAATGCAGGCGCCCATGATGGAACCCCGTCCGCCGAGAATGGCCGCCACGAATGCCTTCCAACCGAAGCTGACCCCCATGTACGGGTCCAACACGGGATAGGCCAAACCGAAAAGAATGCCTGCAGCGGCGGCCAGTGCCGAACCGATGGCAAAGGTCATGGCGGCAATGGTGTTCATGGGCACACCCACCAGGGGTACCACCACATAATCGTAGGCCATGGCCCGCATGGCCATGCCCCATTTGGTGCGGGTGATCAACTGGTGCAAGGCCAACATCAGGCCGATGGAGACCAGCACAATCATGATCTTCTTATTGGTGATGTAGACGCCGCCGATGTTGTAGGTGGTCGATTCTATCAATTGGGGAAATTTCAGGCGTTGACCGCCCAAGAAAAGGATGTTGCCGGTCTCGAGCATAATGCCAATCATCAAGCCGGTGATGGCCGCCGACGCGCGAGGAGCCTCTCTGAGCGGCCGGTATCCGACCCGCTCGACGATGATACCGACAAAGGCGGTCAAAAACATGGAGATCAAAATGGTCAACACCAGCAGCATCCATCCGGGCAAAACGGCCGCCGCCCCGCTGCCGAACAGGGAGATAAGACCTAAGGAAACCCCCAATCCGATGTAGGCGCCGACCATGAAAATATCCCCATGGGCAAAATTGAACAGCATCAGAATGCTGTACACCATGGAGTAGCCGAGCGCGATCAGGGCATAAAAACTGCCCCACTGCAGGGCATTGATCAGGTTCTGCATGAAAAAGTTGAAGGTCATGGACAATGGCTCCCGTCAAAAGCAAAGGGAAGCAGGCAAGCCTGTCCCCTTCTTGAATTCGTGTCCATTTGAAAACAGTCGGCTGCGGCCGATTGCAGATGGGCACGCGTGAACCGCCCGCCATGATCGTGCAGGCGGGCGGTAACGTATCAAT
>JASFFF010000027.1:0-15560 GCA_050124445.1 Desulfosarcina sp. | reverse complement strand
GCGTGAAGAAAGGGCTGAGCAGCGTCCAGCTATGGACTATCAAAATGAGTGGAGGCGGCAACCAGATTCGAACTGGTGAATGGAGGTTTTGCAGACCTCTGCCTTACCACTTGGCTATGCCGCCCTAAAAAAAAATGGAGCGGGAAACGGGATTTGAACCCGCGACTTCGACCTTGGCAAGGTCGCACTCTACCACTGAGTTATTCCCGCTCAGTTGAAGTGGCACTTTTATTAATTATGCGCCGCGATGTCAACAGAAAACTTATCCGCCGAGTAATTTTCTGAAGCGCAGGAAGTAGTCCACCCCTGACCATACCGTAAATGCCAAGGCGCCCCACAAAAAGAACCGTCCGACGGCTTGAAAGTCGAATCCGAAGGCGGGATAGTGAAACATCAATGGAATAATGGCCGCAATCTGAAATCCCGTTTTGTACTTGCCCAGACTGGATGCCGAGACATCCAGCTTGTGCTGGGCAATGATGTTGCGCAGCCCGGTGACCGCCAGCTCACGACCGATGATGATACAGGCAATCCAGGCCGGCATCCAGCCCAACGCGGTCAGCATGATGAGTGAACAAGATACCAGCAATTTGTCTGCCACCGGATCCATCACCTTGCCCAGATTGGAGACCAATCCGTAGCGCCGTGCCAGGTAGCCGTCGAAATAGTCGGTGATGGCGGCTGCGCTAAATATCAAGCCGGCGACAAGTGCGGTCAGCCGGTTGGGCATCATCAGCAACACCACGATGATCGGAACCGAAATGATTCTGAACAGCGTCAGTGTATTGGGATGGGTGAGAAGTGACTTGATCGCCGTTTTCTCCATTTGACGTCACCTGTCGAACCCGTCGCCTGGCAGTTGCAGGTCACTGACCAGCAAACGGATTCGGTATCAAATGCCTGCCACATGGGTTCTATTTTTTGGCCTTGTCCCAATCGGCCAGAAAAGACGTGATGCCCTTGTCCGTCAGCGGATGCGCGGCCAACTTGCTCAGTACGCTGAATGGAATGGTGGCAATGTCGGCACCGGCCAGCGCGGCATCCAGAACATGCAGCGGATTGCGAACACTGGCCACGATGATCTCAGTATCGTAGGCGTAGTTGGCAAATATCTCTGCAATCTGCTCAATGAGTTGCATGCCGTTCTGAGAGAGGTCGTCCAGTCGACCCACAAAAGGACTGACGAAGGCAGCGCCGGCTTTGGCAGCCATCAGGGCCTGCAGAGGCGAAAAAACCAGGGTGACATTGGTTTTGATGTTCTCCTTGGCCAATTGTCGGGTGGCCTTGAGGCCATCCACGGTCATGGGAACCTTGATGACCACGTTGGGGTGGATCGTTGCCAACTCGCGGGCTTCGCTGACCATGCCATCGGCCTCCAGGCTGATTACCTCGGCGCTGATGGGACCGTCCACGATTTCACAGATTTCTTTGATGACCTCTTGAAAAACACGGCCCTCCTTGGCGATGAGCGATGGATTGGTGGTCACACCATCCACCATGCCCATGGCGTGGGCATCCTTGATTTCATCTACATTAGCGGTATCGATAAAAAATTTCATGATTGGGTTTCCTTCCTTGCGGTCACGATTTGGCGGTCAATAGAACATGCATTGCGCAATTTGAGGTATTCAACAGGGAAACCGGACCGGTGCGTGTTTGATGCCTGACTCGGTTAAGCGTCTGCCGCTTCACAGATCACCGTTCACTGCTCATTGGCCGTCGGCCTGCATTGTCTCGATTGCGAATAGGTCGAAAGGTCAACCGCTGTGCTATTCCTGCTGTGCTAAAAAACGATCTCGACAGGTTGTCGAGCAAAAGACATAGCGTTGACCGTCGTGATGCAATTCCACGCCTTCCCGCTGGGGAAAATAGACCCCGCAGACCGGATCCTTGATCATCAAGTCGTCAATTTTGGGGGTACGCGACCCGTTTTGGCCAGGGACCTGAAGGTTGCGCAGCACCCACGATTTGACAGCCCGATAGGCCAGGTAAGCGATCAGGATCAGCAACAGGAGTTTCACGGCACCCTGCCTTGTACCAATGCGGGCTGGCGCTGCATAGGGATCACCCGTTGGGAGTCATCGTCGAGGCGATCCAGCAGAACTGCAGCCGTTTCGCCCAGGACGGGGTGTACAATCGTGGGATCTATATCACAGATGGGCTGGAGGACAAAGGCCCTTTTATGCATCCGTGGATGGGGGATCTCCAGCCCGGGCAAACGAATGATTTGATCGTCGAATAACAAAATGTCCAGGTCCAACAACCGCGGCCCGAAACGGACCGTGCTGGCCTTGCGCCCGACGCGTGATTGGATGGCTGCCAGTTCGTCCAGCAGGTCAAGTGGAGACAATGGGGTACCAACTTGCACGGCGGCATTGACGAACCAATCCTGGTCGAGGTAGTCCACCGGCGATGTCCGGAAAAACCGGGAGACGGCCAGCAGCCTGGACGCCCCGCCGGCTGTCAGGAGGTTGATGCCCGCCAAACAATTGTTGAGTTTGTCTCCCAAATTAGAGCCGACGGAAAGGGTTGCCACGTGCACCGGCATCATCGCTGCCATGCTTCTTCCCATAGCGCACCACTGTAGACCACCCGGGCATCACCTGCTAAACGCACGTCTTGGAAACGATCACCCCGGCGATTGAAGTGCACGGACAATGTTCCCCCACCGCGGGTTGTCAGGATCACCGGGGAAGTCATTCCCAGCTCGTGAGCCAGTATCAGCGCTGCGGCCACATTGCCCGTGCCGCAGGCCAAGGTCTCTTCCTCGACACCGCGCTCGTATGTACGGATGAAGATGTCACCTTCAGGGGCCACCTTGACGAAGTTGACGTTGGTGCCGGCCGGGGCAAAGGCAGAATGCTGCCGAATCTTTCTCCCGGTGGCCACCACGTCAACGGCCTCGATATCGGAGACCATCATGACCACGTGGGGCACGCCGGTATTGATGCTCGCCACGGCTACCGGCGCGCCGCCCAGGTCCAACGAAAGGCCGGTATGCAAATCCTTCGGATCGGTCATGCGAATGCTGACACTGGTACCGGCCACCTCGGCTTCGATGATCCCGGCCACGGTTTCAAAAGCCATCCGCCTGCGGGCAATCCCATGTATGAAGGCAAACCGGGCTGCACATCGGGCACCGTTGCCGCACATCTCCGGCAGGCTGCCGTCCGCATTATAAAAACGCCACTTAAAATCGACCTGCTGTGAGGCTTCAATAAGTATCATGCCATCCGCACCGACCGACAACTTGCGACGGCAGGCCCCCACCACCAGTTCATTGAGGCGATCTTCGGGAACAATTGCCTCCCGATTGTCAATGATAATAAAATCATTGCCGCTGCCGCTCATTTTAAAAAAGGGAATCGGTGTCATGGCGTCTCCGTTTATGATCCAGATCCGTCAGGCGGATAGTCTAGCGCGATACGTTGGGCGCCTACGCCAGCCTGCCCATTGATTTCCAGTTGCACCTTGAACACATACCGAAAACCGGGCTCCAGATTAACGAGGGTAGAGAAACGATTACCATCCGTTTGCATGTAAGGTACCGCGGCCACCTTTTCAAATACCTGCGGGCAACCCTCACAGGTCCCTTCAGCCAACTGCCTTCGAGATTGGTAAACACCAAAAACCGACACCCTGGCCTGTTTGCGGGAAAGGCGCGCCGGAAGCCGCCAGCCGAGGGTGACCGATCCCCTGTCCAGTTGATAGGAAAGGTCCGCCACGCTCGGTATCGGCGGTGCTGCAGGTGCCACCGGTGGTCCCTTGACGCCACAGCCCACCAGGCCCGCGGTGAGCAGCATGATCAGTCCGGCCGAAACGGGCCATAGAATCAGTATCGTGGTTTGTCTCACCATACACCTTTCAGGAGGCAGTCGGTGGCTGCATCACAATCGATGAATGCGTGCTCGGGGTTACCTGGATGCTTCACCGTCGAGCAGACCAACGATCGGCAAGTTGCCCTACCCCCCACAAACCGCACCCAGCGGTATCGGTGCATCACAACAAGGGCTGGGGCAAATTATCGGTTTTTCAATGCCCGCTTGGCCTCCGCGAGGGCCGCCTTCACGTTGCGGGTGGCCGTCCCGCCCTGGCTCTGCCGGCGGTCTACCATGTGCTCGAGTGTCAGATGGTCGAAAAGCCCCTCGTCGATCAACGCCGAGAACCCTTGAAGCTCATCCAAGGTGAGGTCGTGCAGTTCCCGGCCCTTCTCCAGGGCGTAGGCCACGGCCTTGCCCACGCAGGCATGGGCCTGGCGAAAAGGCATCCCCCGGCCCACCAGGTAATCGGCCATATCCGTAGCATTGAGAAAACCGGCCGATGCGGCCCGGCGCATGCTGTCACGGTTGACCTGAATCCGGGGAATCATCCTCACATACATCTGCAGGCAGGCAGTAAGGGTGTCCACCGCATCGAACAGGGGTTCCTTGTCCTCCTGCATATCCCGGTTATAGGCCATGGGCAGGCTTTTCATCAACGTTACCAGGCTAATCAGAGAACCGACAACCCGACCGGTTTTACCACGAACGATTTCCGGAATGTCCGGGTTCTTTTTCTGGGGCATGATGCTGCTGCCGGTAGAAAAGGCATCGGGAAGGGTGATGAATCCAAATTCTGATGTGGACCAGAGCACCAGTTCCTCGGAGATGCGGCTGAGATGGACCATGCAGATGCTGGCAACCGAGAGAAATTCGATGGCAAAATCCCGGTCTGATACAGCATCCATGCTGTTGTTGCTTACGGCGGCGAAGGCCAGTAATTGGGCCACGTAACCCCGATCGATGGGGTAGGTGGTGCCGGCCAGGGCCGCTGCCCCCAATGGCATCACATCGATCCGTTTCAAGCAGTCGGCCAGGCGTGCTTGGTCCCGGGTGAACATTTCATAATAAGCCAGCAGATGGTGTGCAAGCAATACCGGCTGAGCCCGCTGCATGTGCGTGTAGCCGGGCATGACCACATCCAGATGATCGGCGGCCAGATTCACCAACACGGACCGTAATTCGTGCAGCAACCCGATGGTCCGGCGGGCCTCGTCACGCAAGTACATGCGCAGATCCAAAGCGACCTGATCGTTGCGACTTCGGGCGGTGTGCAGCTTTTGGGCCACCTTCCCGACTATCTGCTGCAGGCGGGCCTCGATATGCATGTGGATGTCTTCAAGGCTGTCGTCAAACCTGAACGCGCCCTGATCCAGCTCGCTTTTTACAAGGTTCAGCCCCTCGACCAGTTGGGCGGCCTCCGCGTCAGTAATCACGCCCACCTTGGCCAACATCTTGCTATGGGCGATGCTGCCGGCGACGTCGTAGGGATAAAGCCGACGGTCATAGGCGTGAGAAGCGCTAAAGGCCTCCACGAACGCATCCGTTTTCTCCGCAAAGCGTCCATCCCAGGGTTTCTCAGCCATGATTCATGCCACCTTTTTGCGTTGCATCAATTTACGGATACGCAGCCGCAGGGCATTGAGTCTGATAAAGCCTTCGGCGTCCGCCTGGCTGTATACGTCGTCGTCCTCGAATGTGGCGTGGGCTTCACTGTACAAACTGAGATCAGACTTGCGCCCCCGAACCGTGCAGTTGCCTTTGTACAACTGCAGGCGCACCGTTCCGGACACGTGGGTCTGGGTGCTGTCGATCAGTGTCCGCAGCACTTCCATTTCGGGTGAAAACCAGAAACCGTTGTAAATCAGCTGAGCGTAGCGGGGTATTTGAGAATCACGCAGGTTCATCACCTCACGGTCCATGGTGATGGATTCCATGGCCATGTGGGCCAGGCGCAGGATCGTACCCCCTGGCGTTTCATACACCCCGCGGGATTTCATACCCACAAAGCGGTTTTCCACGATGTCGATGCGACCGATGCCGTGCCTGCCACCCAGGCGGTTCAACTCGGCCAGCAGGTTGGCCGGTGACAGCGTATTGCCGTTAATGGCCACCGGATCGCCGCTGGCGAAGCTGATCTCGATGGTCTCCGGCGTGTCGGGGGCGGCCATGGGCGCGTTGGTCAGGGTAAATATATCTTCCGGCGGACCGGTCCAGGGGTCTTCCAAAATACCGCCTTCGTAGCTGATGTGCAAAAGATTGCCGTCGGTGCTGTATGGTTTGGCGTGGGTGGTGGGTACCGGGATGCCGTGATGGTCGGCGAAAGCCATCAAGGCGGTTCGCGAATTCAGGTCCCATTCGCGCCAGGGGGCGATAATCCTGATATCCGGGTCGATGGCATAGTATCCCAATTCGAAACGCACCTGATCATTGCCCTTGCCAGTGGCGCCGTGGCTGACTGCATCGGCCCCCTCCAGCGCGGCGATCTCCATCTGCCGTTTGGCGATCAATGGCCGGGCGATAGCGGTCCCCAACAGGTACTGCCCCTCGTAGATCACGTTGGCCCGAAAGGCAGGAAAAACGTAATCCTTGACGAAGGTCTCCTTGAGATCCTCCACGTAAGCCTTGACCGCCCCGGTGTTCATGGCGTTGGCCTCAACGTCCACCAGTGAATCGACCTGGCCGATGTCGGCACTGAATGTCACCACCTCGCAGTCGTAGGTTTCGATGAGCCATCTGAGGATTACCGATGTGTCCAGGCCGCCCGAATAGGCCAGCACCACTTTGTTTATTCTGTCAGTCACCGTTTCCATTCTCCCATATTGATTGTGAACGTATCGCCTACTGCTTCAGCTTTTGGTCCAGGCAGGCAATTAGCGCGTCAATGTCGCTCTCTTCGATGATCAGGGGCGGAACAAACCGCAGGGTATCGCCCTGCACGCAATTGATTAAAAATCCGCTTTGCATGCAAGCCGGCACCAGCTCATCGGCCGGGCCGTCCAGCTGCATGCCCAGCAGCAATCCCCTGCCCCGCACATCCACGACACGGCGGTGCCGTTGCTTGAGCTGCAACAGGGCCGCTTTGAAATAGTTTCCGGTTTTGCGGGCTCGTTCGACGATATGTTGTTCATCCATAATCTTCAGGGTCTCCAGAGCAGCCGCTGTAACCAGCGGCGTACCACCGAAAGTAGAGGCATGCGCACCGAACCCAAAGGCGGCGGCCACCGCCTCCGTGGCCAGCATGGCGCCGATGGGCAGGCCATTGGCCAGTGCTTTGGCCAGGGTCATGATATCCGGTGATGCGCCGTCATGGGCGTGGGCGAAGAGGGAACCGGTTCGACCCATGCCCGTTTGAATTTCGTCCAAGATCATCAGGATACCCCGCTGGTCGCACAGCTGCCGCACCTGCCGCAGATAGTCGGCGCCCGGGCAACGAATGCCGCCTTCTCCCTGAATGGGTTCGAGCATTACGGCACAGGTGGTTTCATCGACCGCCGCATCCAGAGCGGCCATGTCGTTGAAAGGCACGAAGGTAAAGCCGGACAACACCGGATCAAAGCCCTTTCTTATTTTTTCCTGACCGGTGGCCGACAAGGCGGCCATGGTGCGGCCGTGGAAGGACTGTTGCATGCAAACGATGCCGAAGCGCTTCGACTGCCCCATGTCCTTGAAATATTTACGGGCCAGCTTGATGGCGGCCTCGTTGGCTTCAGCGCCGGAATTACAGAAGAAGACCCGGTCGGCAAAGCATCGCGCCACCAGCATGCGGGCCAATTCGACCTGGGGAATGGTGTAATAAAGATTGGACACATGCACCAGCTGTCCGGCCTGGCGAGCCACGGCGTCGGCGATGCGAGGGTGGGCATGGCCCAGATTGCAAACGGCGATTCCGGAAACGAAATCCAGATAGCGGCGGCCCTGAGAATCCCACACCACCGTGCCCTCACCGCGTTCGAGAACGATGGGAAACCGTTTGTAGGTCATCGCCATCACCCGATCTGCCGTTTGCATCAGCGTCTCTGTCATAAAGACTCCAGGATGGAAGGTATCTGCATCTGAGTTTCTGAACCTGTGTGGCAACCCCTATTCGGTTACTTCCGTGCCGATCCCTCGATCGGTAAACAACTCCAACAATATGGCATGGCGGCGTTTTCCATTGATAATCGGTACCTTCTGCACCCCGTTGCGGATGGCTCGCAAGGCGCATTCTATCTTGGGGATCATGCCACCGGTGATGCGGCCATCGGCAATCATTTGACTGATGGAGGCCGAGTCGATTGAGGAGATCAGCTGCCCCTTGTCATCCAATACGCCGTCCACATCGGTCAGCAGCATCAGGCGCCCGGCAGACAGTGCCGTGGCAATGTGGCTGGCCACCAAGTCGGCGTTGATATTGTAGGTTTCTCCTTTGGCACCGGACCCCACCGGCGCAATGACGGGCACAAAATCCTGAGCGGACAGGGTGTGGATAATCTGCGGGTGGATGCGGGTCACCTCCCCGACCATGCCCGGATCGATGATCTCCGGCGGGCTGTCCGCATCGGTCTGATGGACAATACGCATCTTTTTGGCTTCGATGAGTCCGCCGTCCTTGCCGCTGAGTCCCACGGCCCTGCCCCCTTGCTGGTTGATCTGCGCCACGATGCCCTTGTTGACCTTGCCGCCCAGCACCATCTCCACCACATCCATGGTGGGTCCGTCGGTAAGCCGCATACCACGCACGAATTGTGGTCGGATACCCATCTGGTCAAGCACGTGATTGATCTGGGGGCCGCCTCCGTGCACCACCACCGGATTGAGGCCGATGAACTTGAGCAGGGTAATATCCCGCGCAAAATCGGCCTTGAGCTGTTCGTCGACCATGGCATGGCCGCCGTACTTGACCACCACGGTCATGCCGGAAAACCGGCGGATATACGGCAAGGCCTCGATGAGAATATCGGCCACGGTTGAATTGGGGGGGGCGTTTTCCATTGTCTTCGTCTTTTCTCTTCTACAGGATGTAGCGGCTCAAATCCTCATCGTCCTTGATCGCTTTGAGTTTGTCGGCCACATAGGTGGCATCCACCGTCAAATGGGCATCTTTTACATCGGGAGCATCGAAGAGGATATCTTCCAGCAAACGCTCCATGAGGGTGTGCAGGCGGCGGGCGCCGATATTTTCCGTACGCACATTGACCTCTTCGGCAATCTCGGCAATCTTTTCCACGGCATCATCGGAGAAGGTCAGCGCGACACCGTCGGTTTTGAGCAAGGCGATATACTGCAGCAGCAGCGCATTTTGCGGCTCGGTCAAAATGCGATAGAAATCCTTGCGGTTCAAGGCATCCAGGGTCACCCGAATGGGAAACCGTCCCTGTAGCTCCGGGATCAAATCCGATGGTTTAATGGTGTGAAAGGCCCCTGAAGCGATAAACAGGATATGGTCGGTCTTGACGGGGCCATATTTGGTGTTGACCGAAGACCCTTCCACGATAGGCAGCAGGTCCCGTTGAACCCCCTCCCGAGACACATCCGGACCGTGCCCCTTGCCATTGCCGGCAATCTTGTCGATTTCATCCAAAAAAATGATGCCGGCCTGCTCCACCTTGAAAATGGCATCCCGGATGACCTGCTCCATATCCACCAGGTTCTGGGCCTCTTCTGCGGCCATGGTCTTCATGGCTTCGGGCACCTTGATCTTGCGACGACGGGTATTTTTTGGCATCAGGGGGCCCAGCATGTCCTTGAAGTTGATCCCCATCTCCTCCATGCCCACATTGGAGAAGATCTCGACCATGGGCATGCTGCGGTCGGCCACATCCAAGTCCACATATCGATTGTTCAACTTTCCGGCTTGGAGCATCTTGCGCAGCTTTTCCCGGGTGGACACCGTTGTATCGGTTGGCGCGGTCACCACCTCCAAACCGCTCTCACCCATGTTGTCTCCCCTGGGACGATCGGCTTTGGGCAGCAACAGGTCGAGCATGCGTTCCTCGGCAACACGCCCGGCTTTTGCTTTGACCGCCTCCTGCTCAGCCGCCCGTAAGGCGTTGACGGTCAGCTCCACCAGATCCCTGACCATGGATTCCACATCCCGACCCACATAGCCCACCTCGGTAAACTTGGAGGCCTCCACCTTGAAAAATGGTGAATCGCTGAACCGCGAGAGCCGTCTGGCAATTTCGGTCTTGCCCACGCCGGTGGGGCCGATGAGAATGATATTTTTAGGGGCGATTTCATCTTTGAGCGGACCGGGAACCTGGCGACGTCGCCAACGGTTTCTCAAGGCAATGGCCACGGATCGCTTGGCCTGGTCTTGGCCAATGATGTATTTGTCCAGTTCTGCGACAATATGGGCGGGTTTCAGGTCTTTCATGGGTTAGCACTCTTCGATGGTGATGTGGTCGTTGGTGTAGACGCATAGCGAGGCAGCGATGGCCATGGCCGTTTCGACGATCTGCCGGACATCCAACTCGGTCTCTTTGCATAGTGCCGTTGCCGCCGCCTGGGCGGCCACACCACCCGATCCGATGGCCAGGATGCCCTCATCCGGTTCAATGACATCCCCGTTTCCGGAAATCAACAGCATGGTCGTTCCGTCAACGGCAATCATCAGGGCTTCCAGGCGGCGCAGGTATTTGTCGGCCCGCCAATCCCGGGCCAATTCTACGGCCGAGCGGGTCAGGTTGCCGTTGTAACGCTCAAGCTTTTGTTCCAATTTGTCGGTCAGGGTCAATGCGTCGGCCGTGGCGCCGGCAAATCCCACCAAGATGCTGTCGTTATAAATTCGGCGTACTTTGCGGGCACTGTGCTTGATCACCGTGTTGTTCAGGGTCACCTGACCGTCACCGGCCATGACCATCCGGTCATTCCCGCGAACCGCCAGGATGGTGGTGCCATGAAAACGACGGGTAGAATCGGTTGAAGTTGGTGTCATGGTTCCAGTTCACTTTCAATGTTATGTCGTTCATACAACGGGCAACGGTGGACGACATCCGGACGGTCGAAAACCAAACCCGGCGGCATCTAATTATTATTCCGAGAAGTTAATTTAGCGCACAACACAGATATCGGTCAAATTGGCCATGTATGTCCTATCGCCTGGGGTGCGCCCGGTCATACGCCGCCATGAGACGGTCGATGCTCACATGGGTGTATTTCTGAGTGGTCGACAGGCTTTTGTGACCCAGCAGTTCTTGGACCGTGCGCAAATCCGCACCCGCATCCAGCATGTGGGTGGCGAAGGAGTGCCGAATCCCATGCGGCGAGATGGGAGCCGCCAGGCTGCATTTTCGAATCATGGTTTCCAGAATACGGGCCACGGAGCGTGCGCTCAGTCGCCCCTTGTTTTTGTTTAGAAACAGGGGACCATCCGGCTGCATACCAATCCCGCTTTTGGCCAGTAGCCGCTGTCGATATGCCTGTATTCGGTCCAGTGCCTTTTGGCCCAGCGGCACAACGCGCTGGCGGTTCCCTTTGCCCCATACGCGCAGGCATCCGGAGGCCGGGTCCACGTCGGCCACATTCAAGCCGGTCAGTTCGGAAACCCGGATGCCTGAGCCATACAAGGTTTCAAAAAGGGCTCGGTTGCGCAGACCCAGTAAGGTATCCTCAAACGTCTGGTCCAACAATCGAAACATGTCATCTACCGACAAATAAGACGGTAGCCGCCGGCGATGCTTGGGGGTCAAAATGGCTGCCGTGGGGTCTTCTTCTGTCAAGCGGTGTTTGACCAGGTGACGAAAAAAGGAACGCAATGCCGACAGCTTGCGAGCAACGGTGGCTTTTTCATTTTTTCGGTGCAGGCCGCTCAGGTACCCGCGAACCGTGAGGCTGTCGATTTCGTCGATGAAAACCGTCGCAGGCGCATCGGTATCGGATTCGTTGGTCGTATCGGCAGCATACGCGGCAAATTCCCTCAAGTCGTGCCCATAGGCCCGGATGGTATGGGCCGAACAGCCTTTCTCCGCCGCCATGGCCTGTAGAAAAAAATCGATCTGTTCCGTCAGCACGGGTCGATTCATGGGTAGCGGATCCACTGTTCGAGTTCGCGCCACGAGCCCACGCACAGGTAGTCATGAGGCATTTGATTCCAGGGTTGCTGGAAAACAACCGGCTTAATGCCGGCGGCTTTCAAGATGTGACACGTTTCCAGGCGGTCTTCCACGAACCAACGCACACCATTTTTTAGCAGCACGTCCGCTTTGGCCTCGTGGAAGCCGGTAGCGATAATTTGCACCCGGTGTTGCTGACCATCGAGCAGCCGATCCATCCAGCCAGCAATGGGACCCGGATCGGGGCGGGCCGTTACCATGAGGGCTCGGCCGGTGGCACGCGCAATTCGCTTCAACACCGAACCGGCGCCGGGGTACGGCTTCAGGTCGGCTCGATAGCGCCCGTCGAGGATGCGCGCCACGGCTGATTCTAAAACGTCTGGCGCCAGATCCAGGCAATCCTCCAGCCGGTAACTGGTGATGTCGGCATATTGCACCGTGTGAACCTGGTAGTGATCACCCAGGATATCCAGAAACAAATGCATGGTGTCTGCAATCACACCATCGATGTCAAAGGCCAGGCTCGCCGGATCGATCACGGCAGTCGTTGGTGGCCGACGGGTCACTATGAAGCCACCCGACGGGTCTTTTTTTTCAGTTTTGAAATCTGACGGCGTAAGATGCTGCTCTGCTTGCCGTTCTTTTGACCAGCCAGGGCCTGCTTTTTTTCTTTCAGCGCACGAATCTGCTTTTTTATCTCTCTGACCGACCGGCTGGCCTTTTGGGGCTTGTCCGCTTTGATACCGCGGTGGGCCTTAACGGCATCTAGCAAGTCCTGCTTGTTCATGCCATGCACGCCTTTGAGTTCGGGAATCTTCAAAGCGATTTCACGAAGCTCTTTGACGGTCATTTTGTCCAACGGTTTTTCAGCGTCCGGCCCTTTTTTGGTCATCGATCCAGTCTCCTTTCATGAAGTTACGGTCGCACCTGCGCGCACGGATGCCACCGGCAGCGTCTCTTGGCCATCGGTTACCCAGCAGCAAAAATTAGTTTTTGTAATCCCATCCTGACTGCTGTGTCAATACTGATGTCGATCGGGATGCCCTGCGGCGGCCGGCGGCCCGATGGCCGATCGGACACGCTCACGGCGTTTTCATGGCCCTGTTTCAAGGCACCATGGGCGCGATACCGGCCTATATCTGCTGGACAGTAACCCAGGCCAGGCCCTGCCCGTCAATCCTGATTGTCTTTACCGGCCAGTTTGATGAACGGCTTGAATAAATCCAGGGGCAGCGGAAAAACCGTTGTGGTGTTGTTTTCGGCAGACATCTCGCGCATGGTCTGCAGGTAGCGCAGTTGGATGGCTGTGGGATAGGCGTCGATGATCTTGGCCGCAGCGGCAAGTCGATCGGCGGCCTGGTACTCGCCTTCCGCGTTGATCACCTTGGCCCGCCGTTCCCGCTCGGCTTCGGCTTGCTTGGCCATGGCCCGCTGCATTTCCGAAGGCAGGTCGATATGCTTGAGTTCTACGGTGGCAACTTTAATGCCCCACGGATCCGTGTGGGTATCCAAAATCTCCTGCAGTTGGGCATTGATCTTCTCTCTGGCCGACAACAACTCGTCCAGTTCCGCCTGCCCGCAGACGCTGCGCAATGTTGTTTGAGCCAGCTGGGAGATGGCATAGCTGTAATTCTCAACCTCGACGATGGCCTTGATGGGATCGATCACCCGGAAGTAGATCACTGCATTGACTTTGACCGATACGTTGTCCAGTGTGATCACATCCTGCGGGTCCACATCCATGGCCACCAAACGCATGCTCACCTTGACCATCTTGTCGACGACGGGGATGAGAATAATCAAACCCGGTCCTTTGGCCTGGATGACCCGGCCAAGTCGAAAAATGACGCCGCGCTCGTATTCGTTGAGGATCCGCAGGGCAGCGGAGAGAAAAATGATGACCAGAACGGCAGCACCGATATAGGGAAGCATGATTTCCTCCTTGTTGGGGCCGGATGGTGAACGGCCGTTCATCCAAAGGCAGATTAACCCCTTCACTGCAGCGGAGACTTGAACGCACCGCCGCTTGTAAATGACTAACCTTCAGAGGGTTCCGGCTCCACGTCCAGGGTCAATCCATCGACGCTGGTGACACGCACCTGCTGACCCGCCGCCACCGGCGTTCGGCAGCGGGCCGACCAAAGCTCGCCGTGAACCTGGATACGACCGACTGGTGTCAAAGCGGTTTTCACGACGCCGATTTCACCGATCAGGCCAGAATCCCCCGTCATGGGCCGGCGAATCCGAGAGCGATAGACCAACCCGGCCACCACCGCGAAAAAGCCGCCCACCAGACAGAGCGTGGGCACCAGCACGGTCCAGGAGATCCCTGTTTGCCCATCCACCCGATCGAATAGCATCACCGAACCCAAGAGCAGGCTGACAACCCCGGCGACGCTGAGCAGACCGTAGCTGGCAATCTTCATTTCCATGATGAAGAAGATAAGGGCCAGCACGATCAACAGGATCCCGGCGGCATTCACCGGCAGGGTCTGAAAGGAGTAAAACGCCAGGATGAGAGCGATACTGCCCAACACCCCAGGCAGAATAACACCCGGATGGGATAACTCGAAATAGAGACCGGCCAGGCCGATCATCATCAGTATGTAGGCAATGTTGGGATCACTGAGTGTCTTTAAGATACGGGTCCGCATGGATTCAGCGATCCAGACCCGCTGGGTCGGGTCGACGTCGATGCGCGGTTTGCCGTCGATATCGCGGCCGTTGATCTTGTCGATGAGATCATCCACATCCCGAGCCACCAGGTCGATGATTTGCTTTTCCAACGCTTCGGTTTCAGTAACCGATACGCTTTCGCGTACCGCCGCTTCGGCCCATTTCATGTTGCGGCCGCGCCTTTCGGCGATGCTTTTGACGAAGGCCACCATGTCATTGGTCACCTTCTCTGACATGGTGTCATCGAGCGCTTGACCGCCGGCATTGACCGGGTGGGCGGCGCCGATATGCGTGCCTGGGGCCATGGCCGCCAGATCGGCGGCCATGGTAATCATGACGCCGGCAGACGCCGCCCGCGCTCCCGACGGCGAGACATAAACCACTACCGGAATGCTGCTGCCGTAGATGGTCATGACCATCTTGCGCATGGAATCGGCCAAACCGCCCGGGGTATCCAGCAACACGATCAGACATCCCGCCTTTTCCGTATTGGCCTGCCGAATGGCCGATTCCAAAAAATCGGCGTTGCCGGGGGTTATGGCACCGGTGACACGAACCAGGTAGATCGGTGCAGATCCGGCCTGGGCCGGCGTTAGGCCAAAAAGGCCCGACAGGGCGACCCATAAGGTGACAGCAATGATTCTTTTTCTCATGGCTCCCCCTTGAATCGGGAACGCGGCATGCGTCAATGCGCGTCCAACAGCTTCATGATCTGCTGGACATCATTCCACACCTCCCTTTTCTTTTCCGGGTTGCGCAACAGGTATGCCGGATGAAACGTCGGCATCACCGGAATGCCCATGACCGTTTTAAACTGCCCCCGAAGACGGGAGATGGGTGTCTGTGTTTCCAGCAGGGTGCGTGCGGCCACACTGCCCAGGGCGCAGATCACGCGCGGATTGATTGCAGCCAGCTGGCGGTTGAGAAATGGCAGGCAGTGTCGGATCTCTTCGGCTTCCGGGTTGCGGTTGTTGGGCGGCCGGCATTTGACAATGTTGCAGATATAAACCGATTCCCGGGTGAGTCCCAT